>NZ_LFJT01000015.1:0-115759 GCF_001682645.1 Delftia sp. JD2 | reverse complement strand
GCGGGCCCGGCGCCATGGACGCCGGGCCTGCCCACCTGATCCCCCTTAGCCGGAGCTTCCCGGCTCCAGCCCGCCGCAGCGGGCCCGGGCAGCCTCCAGGCCACACCTGCAGGAGCCCGAATGACCTCTCCCCTCGCCGCCACCGCCACCGCCGCTGCCACTGCCGCAGCGGACATTCACTACCGCGTGCAGGCCCTTGATGTGGACGCGCACCTGTTCAGCGTGCAACTGCACATCGCCCGCCCGGCCGCTGGCCAGACCCTGTCGCTGCCGGTCTGGATTCCCGGCAGCTATCTGGTGCGGGAATTCTCCAAGAACCTCCAGGGCCTGTCTGCCGAGCAGGACGGCCGCCCCATCGCGCTGGCCCAGCAGGGCAAGAACCTCTGGCAGGCCGACTGCGCAGCCGGCGTGCCGCTGGTGCTCCACTACCAGTTCTGCGCCTATGACAGCTCCGTGCGCACGGCCTGGCTGGACCGACGCCGCGGCTTTTTCAACGGCACCAGCCTGTGCCTGCGCGTGCACGGCCAGGAAGATACGCCGCACACGCTGCAACTGCTTGCGTCGGATGCCACGGCATCGTGGCAGGTGGCGACCGGCCTGGACGCCGTGGACACCGATGCACGCGGCTGGGGCCTGTACCGCGCCGCCCACTACGACGAATTGGTGGACTGCCCCGTGGAGATGGGCAGCTTCTGGCGTGGCGACTTCGTGGCCGCGGGCGTGCCGCACAGCTTCATCGTGGCGGGCGCCGCGCCCAGCTTCGACGGCGCGCGCCTGATTGCCGATGCACGCAAGATCTGCGAGACCGTGCTGGCCTTCTGGCACGGTACGGGCGAGCAGGCCACGCCCGCGCCCATGCAGCGCTACGTGTTCATGCTCAACGTGGTCGATGACGGCTATGGGGGCCTGGAGCACCGCAATTCCACGGCCCTGATCTGCGGCCGGCGCGACCTGCCGCGCGTGGGCGAGCGCAAGGCCGCCGAGGGCTACACCACCTTGCTGGGCCTGATCAGCCACGAGTACTTCCACACCTGGAACGTCAAGCGCCTGCGCCCGGCCGAATTCGCGCGCTACGACTACGGGCAGGAGAACTACACCGAGCTGCTGTGGTTCTTCGAAGGCTTCACCAGCTACTACGACGACCTGCTGCTGCGCCGCGCCGGCCTGATCGACAACGCCCAGTACCTCAAGCTCATCACGCGCACCATCAACCAGGTGCTGCAGACGCCGGGCCGACACCTGCAGTCCGTGGCCCAGGCCAGCTATGACGCCTGGGTCAAGTACTACCGCCAGGACGAGAACACGCCCAACCAGACCGTCAGCTACTACACCAAGGGCTGCCTGGTCGCACTGGCCCTGGACCTGCAACTGCGCCGCGAAGGCCGCAGCACGCTGGACGACGTGATGCGCGCGCTGTGGCAGCGCTGCCAGGGCGGCCCCATGCGCGAGGCCGACGTGCTGGCCGTGCTGCAGGACCTGGGCGGGCGCAGCTTCGCGCCCGAGATCACGCAATGGGTGCACGGCACCGACGACCTGCCGCTGGCCGAGCTGCTGGCCGCGCACGGCGTGCAGGCCAAGGCCGAACCGGCGCAGACTGCCCAGCGCCTGGGCCTGCGCGTGCAGGAAAGCCAGGGCATCACCATCAAGACCGTGCTGCGCGGCAGCCTGGCCGAGCGCGCCGGCTTCATGGCGGGCGACGAATGGCTGGCCATCGAGCTGCCCACCGGCGCCGAGGATTCACAGCCCGCGCGCTGGCGCATCACCCGGCTGGACGACGTGGCGCTTTATGCAGGCACGGCCCTGGACATCGTCGCCTGGGTGGCCCGCGACCGGCAGATCCTGGCCTTGACCCTGCCCTGGGGCTCGGGCCTGCTGTCCGAGGCCGCCGCCATGGTGGAGAAAACGGACAACGGCGATGCAAAAGCTGCCACATCCGGCACCCTGGCGGCGCCCGCCCCCAGCAATCTCGGACTGGAAATCACGGACGAGGAGACCGCTGGACGCTGGCTGGCCGGGCACACGGGCAGCGCGCAGGCGCCTGCCACACCCTGAACGGCGCATGCCGTCCCGCGCCGCCGGCCGGTTATTCTTGAGGATCACGACGACAACCCCAGCAGGAGACTCCCTTGGCCTACGAAATGATTGAAGTTCGCGTCGAAGCCGACAAGGTCGGCATCATCACGCTCAACCGCCCCAAGCAGCTCAACGCGCTCAATGACCAGCTCATGGACGAGCTGGGCCAGGCCCTGCAGGCCTTCGATGCCGATGAGGCCATCGGCTGCATGATCATCACCGGCAGCGAGAAAGCCTTTGCGGCCGGCGCCGACATCGGCGCCATGGCCAAGTACAGCTTTGCCGATGCCTACAAGGGCGACTACATCACGCGCAACTGGGAAGCCATCCGCTCCATCCGCAAGCCCGTGATCGCCGCCGTCAGCGGCTTTGCCCTCGGCGGCGGCTGCGAGCTGGCCATGATGTGCGACTTCATCATCGCCGCCGACAACGCGAAGTTCGGCCAGCCGGAAATCAAGCTGGGCGTGATCCCCGGCGCCGGCGGCACGCAGCGCCTGCCGCGCGCCGTGGGCAAGTCCAAGGCCATGGACATGGCCCTCACGGCCCGCATGATGGACGCCACCGAGGCCGAGCGCGCCGGCCTGGTCAGCCGTGTCGTGCCCTTCGACAAGCTCATGGACGAGGCGCTGGGCGCCGCCATCATCATCAGCGGCTTCTCGCAGATTGCCGTCATGGCGGCCAAGGAATCGGTGAACCGCGCCTTCGAGGGCTCGCTGGCCGACGGCGTCATGTTCGAGCGCCGCCTGTTCCACGCGCTGTTCGCCACCCAGGACCAGAAGGAAGGCATGGACGCCTTCGTCAACAAGCGTCCCGCCAGCTTCAAGCATCTCTGAGCCGGGCTGAAAGTCGCGCTACAATGCGCGTCTTCCGGCAAGGCGCAGCAAGCCTCTCGCAAAGAAATTTCGAGAAATTTGCACAACTTGCCGGAGGGGCCGAAAATTCTGCATATAATTTAGGTCTTACGGCGCTTTAGCTCAGTCGGTTAGAGCGATGGAATCATAATCCACAGGTCCGCGGTTCGAATCCGTGAAGCGCCACCAAACAAAGAAAAGGGTCTACGTGCAAACGTAGACCCTTTTTCCGTTGGTGCTGCACTCCGCCAGAGCGCGCCGTTTGCGGCGCCGCCTCCGGCTGCTAGCTGCCGCGCTCCAACGCAATCCAGTGGTTGTCCAGCGCCATGCCGGGAACCGGCACCGTGCGCAGCACCTGGCCGCCCTGGCGCAATTGGGCCTGGCGTGCGCCGCCCATCCACAGCGCAGGCTCGGCAGGCAGGGGCCGACCCTTGGCATCCAGCGAGACACTTGCGTTGGCCACGCAGTACACGCCCGGCATGGCATCGCCACGCAGCCAGCGGCCGCTGGCCTGGCTGCTGTCGGGCACCTGCCACCAGGTGACGGTGTTCACGCGCGGACAGCTGACGGCGAAGAGCTGGCCGTCGTAGCCTATGTCGCCGCCATAGCCGGCCAGGGGCTCGCGCCCTTCGGGCAGGGGCACGGCATGCAAACGGTGGCCATCGAACAGCGCGAGCACGGGCGCAGCGGCGCGCGCTTCGGTGTCGCGGTGCTCGGCCTGCAGCGCAATGCCCAGCCAGCGGCGCGCGGGCGCGTGGGCGACCTGCGGGCCCCAGGCCAGGTGGCGCAGGCTCAGGCGGTTGTCGTCCAGCTTCCACAGGCCGGCACGGGCGCCGCCTTCAGCCGGCAGCAGCCGCGCGATGGACGAATCCATGTGGTCCAGCTGCAGCTTGCGCCGGCCGGTTTCGGACTGCGTGGGAATGCCGCCGTTGGCGACCATCAGCGTGCCATCGGCGTCCAGCAGCAACTGGTGCGGGTCCATGCCGCTCGTGCGCCATTCGGCGATCTTCTCCAAGGTGATGGCATCGCGCACGCCGATCAGTCCCTGGGCATCTTCCAGGTCGGTCTCGGTGGTGTAGAGATGGCGGCCATCGGCGCTTTCGATGATATGGCCGTTGAAGAAGCGGTCGGGCTCGATCCACTGCCACTGCGCATCCTCGGCGGCCTGTCCCGGCTTCAGGCGCACCAGCCAGTCACCGGGGCGGCGGCTGGCGAAGACCACGGAGCCGTCGCGCAGCGCGGCCATACCATGGGCGCGCGTGGGCACATCCAGGGCCTGCAGCACCTGCAGCGGCCTGTCCACCTGCGCACTGGCCTGCACGATGCCGACACGCATCTGCTCGCCCTGCATCCAGGCCGCAGCCAGCGACCGTGCCGAGCCAGACGGCCTGGCCGCATGGGAGGTTGCCAGCGGCATGGCAGCCAGCAGCCCCATGCCCTGCAGCCAGCGGCGGCGATTCAGCGCCTGCTCAATCCCCGTCGGCATCCGAGAACCCGATGTTGACTTCCAGCGCAGGCGCCACCTCGCCTTCCATGAGGCGCTTGAGGCGCGACAGTGGCTTGGTCGCGGCATCGACGGCCTTGGCGCTCGGCTCGGTCAGGGCGCGCATGCCGGCATCGGCCTCGTTGATTGCCTTGAGCCAGCGGTCGGCCAGCGGGTTGAGGCCACGGCCGCGCAGGTAGGACTCGATGGGCACGATGTCCACGCCGGGCTGGGGCACCTTGCGGTCCACGCTCACGGCCAGCGTGCGCAGGCCCTGCCAGTGCGCGCGCCAGATCTCAACGGTGCTGCCGCTGGCCAGGTGCTCCCAGGCGGGGGGCTTGCTGCCTGCACTGCCCGCACTGCGCAAGGGCTTTTCCATGTCCGCCCAACGCAGGCGCTCCAGGCCGCCCACCCACTGGTTGATGAACTCGGCCATGGCTTCGGTGGTGGCATCGCCGTCCTCGGACCAATCCTGGGCCGCGAGCTTGGCAAAGCCGTTGCTGAGGATGCCCATCTCGGCGCCGATTTCTTCGGCCACCAGGGTGGCATAGGCGCAGGCCGGCGTCTGCGGCTCCACGGGCTGGGTCCACAGCAGGTTCTCGAGCGCCGGGTATCCCTTGGCGGGCGAGCCGATGCGCTCCATGGCAGCCAGATCGGCGGGGGCCGACTGTATGGCCTTCTTGAGCAGGGCCGGGCGCATGGGGCGGAAGTCCACCAGACGTGCCGAGCGGCGCTCCACCAGCGGCCCCAGGGCCACGGCCGAGAGGCTGCTCCACTGCCGCGACGATTGCACATAGGCCTGGCGCGCCGTCTGCAGCGTGGCGGCAGCCGATCCCGCAGGTGCCGCGCAGTGTGCGCGCAGCGCCTGGCTCAGCGCCTGGGCGGATGCCTGCGCGGCCTTGGCCTGTGGCGAGAACCATTGGCCGTACAGCCCCTGCACGGCGTGGGCCGTGTTGTAGAAGGGAATGGCCATGTTGGCATCCACTTCCTGGGCATGGACCGGGGCGGCGGCCAGCAGCGCCAGGGCGGCGGCACAAAGGATTTGGCGAGGGGTCATGCGCATGTCTTGCATCAGAGGGACTCCACAAATTTGACCAGGGCTTCACGGTCTTCGGCGCTGAACTGGCGCACCTGTTCGCGCGCGGCTTCGGCCTCGCCGCCGTGCCAGAGGATGGCTTCGAGCACGCCGCGCGCACGGCCGTCGTGCAGCAGGCGCTGGTGGTTGTTGACATCGGGCAGCAGGCCTATGCCCCACAGCGGCGGCGTGCGCCACTGGCGGCCTGAGGCCTTGAAGTCGGGCCGGCCATCGGCCAGCGCCTCGCCCATGTCGTGCAGCAGCAGGTCGGTGTAGGGCGCAATGGTCTGGCCCGACAACCCCTTGCTGCTGAGTGCCGGCGACAGCGCGGGAAACAGCTCCCCGCCGGTCTTGTACGAGGGCCGGTGGCACTGCGCGCACTGGGCCTGGTGGAACAGTGCCTCGCCACGGCGCACGGCCGGGTCGCTGGCGTTGCGCCGTGCAGGCGGCGCCAGCGTGGCCTGGTAGAAGATCACGTCGTCCAGCACGCGGTCCTCGATCTCCACGCCCTCGGCGCCGTTGCCGTTGGGCGCGGCCAGGCAGTCCTTTTGTGCGGGCGTGCAGGCCTGGTGCGGGAAACGCTTCGATGTGATGCCGATATCGCCCAGGAAGGCCGAGGCCGTCTGATGGGCAATGGAGGCCACGTTGGCCTTCCAGCCGAAGCGGCCCAGCATCATGCGTTCGCCGTAGGCATCCCAGACATAGTTGGGCTGGCCCTTGATGGGGCCGCCCAGGGCTGCCTGGGCGGCAGCGTTGGCCAGGATCTCGGACTCGGGGATGTGCTCCAGCAGGCCCAGGCCGATGACCTGGGGCGCAATGCGCGGGCTGGTCATCAGGTTGGAAGCCAGGGGGCCGTAGTTGAGCGCAGCCAGCTCGTAGACCGGCTTTTCCAGCGTGTAGGCCGTGCCGTCGGCAAAGCGGCCATGCACCTGTTCATAGCGGATGCGCAGCTGGCCCTCGCCCTTGACGCCCAGCACGCCCTCGGTATTGAACTGGTCGCCATAGACCGGGTCCGGCACCGGGCTGCCGTGCGGGCCTTCGCCCGGAATGGACAGCCGCATGAGCAGGCCCGCGAAGGGCTGGGGCTTGAGCGGGTTGTGGAAGTCGGGCGGCTGGGCGCGGCCGTCCTGCACATGGCAGCCGCCGCAGGAGCGCGCCAGGAAGTGCGGGCCCAGGCCATCGCGCGCCGTGGTGGAGGCCGGCGCCTGCACCCAGTTGCGCTTGAAGAAGGAGTTGCCGATGACGAAGCGCGTGCGCTCTGCATCCTCCAGGTTGGCGGCGGGCAGCGAGAAGGCGTTGCGGCCCGTGGCGTGGACCGTGGTCTGGCCGCCCGGGGGCAGGGGCTCGCCGGGTGCCGCGAACAAAAGAGCTGGATCGGAAGCTGGATCGGGAGCAGGCTGCGGTGCTGGCGCGCGCGCTGGAGCGGCAGCCACCGTGTCCTGCTGTTGGGCCGAGCAGCCCATCAGGACCAGGGAGGCAGCGACCAGCAGCGAGGGGGAGAGATTCATGGGTGGGGACGTCCCTGGAAAAGCCAGGGCCGCCGAACCCTTTCGGGGGCGGCGGCCTTGGCACATGGGCGCAGGAATGGATGGACGCTGGCGTGGATGTTCTTTTAGTTGGCCTTGGGGTCCACCAGGTTGAGCTGGGTGATGCCGACGGCATTGGCCGCCTCCACCAAGTCCTTGCTCTGCTGGACCAGGCTGTCGATGGTGGCCTGGATCTTGGCGCGCGAGGCCGAGTCGCGCGCGCCCTGTATGGCCTGGTCGAACGGCGCGGGAATGGCCTGGGCCGCCTGCACCGACTGCGTGATCTGGCGCGTGGTCCTGTCGGCCAGCGCGCTGTCCTTGGAGGCCACCCAGTCCTTGATGCCCGGGCCTTGCAGCTCGCTGCCATCCAGGCGCTTGTAGCTGCCCTGCCAGACGTTGAGGATGCCCTGGGCATTGGTCACCGCATCGCGGTGCGTGTTGTCCGAGAAGCAGGAGTGCTCGTCTTCCTGGTCGCGGCTGGCCAGGGCCACCTCCAGGCGCTCGCCGGCCAGCTCGCCGCGCGACAGCGAACCCAGGCCCACGAAGATGCGGCGCAGCGCATCGTCGGGCTTTTTCTCGAACTGGGCGCGGAAGTTCTTGGGCGAGCCGGGCTTCCACTGGTCGGCCACGGACTGCAGGTCCTCGATCAGCAGCGCGGTCACCACCTTCAGGTACTCGCGGCGGCGGTCGGCATTGGACTTCTTGCCATCGACAAAGTCGGTGTACGGACGCGCGCCCGGTCCCTTGTCGTTCAGGTCCTGGCCCCAGAGCATGAACTCGATGGCGTGCCAGCCGGTGGAAACGTTCTCCTCGCCGTCATGCTCGTTGAGCTCGGCCAGGCGCTTCTTGGTGATGGCTTCCTTGCGGTTGTTGATGATGCCGGCGTTGGGATTGCCTTCCACATAGTCCACATAGGACTCGTCCATGGGCCAGGCGTTGATCTGGCCTTCGGGTCCTTCATCGTTGTCGATGGGACCGGCGTAGAAGCGGAAGGCCTCGGTCTGGCCGTAGTACTCCCGGGCATCCAGCCAGGCCTTGCGTGCCTGGTTCAGGCCCTGCTCGCTGGGCGCCGCCAGAAAGGCCGCAATGGCTTTCTGCATGGTCTTGGCGGAGCTGATGGAGTCCGAGTAATTGGCGTGCACCAGGGTGCCGTAATGCTTGACCACCTCCGCAACGGAGAGGCTCTTCTTCACGGGCTGTTGAACGGTGCCGGCGGCTGCGGCCTGGCTCATCGGGGCGGCCGCGCCCAGGGCCAGGGCGGCTGCAATCAGGATGGGATGCATGGCAGAAAGGATCGGAGGTTGGAGAACTCGGAATGCCAAACTGTAATGAGAATTGTTTTTATTGGCAAAACCTGCGAGATATCGCCGCACTGCACCGCAAGGTCATAGACGGACCCGGGTGGCCAACGGGCAGTGAACGGACGGCAATGGGAGCGCTTGCGGCGCACGGGCCGCAGCGGGCGCCAGCCTAGCACGGCGCCCTTGGCGCCAGGGCCAAAGACCCCGCGCTGGCGCAGCGCCGGCCGGGCCTCAGAACTTGTAGTTCAGGCTGACATTCACCGAGCGCGGCTCGCCCCAGGTGTAGGTGCTGTAGTAGCTGAAGATGGTGTAGTACTTCTTGTCCAGCAGGTTGCGCACGTTGACGGTGGCCGACAGCTGTTTGCTGAACTCGTAGCGCGCCATCATGTCCAGCAGCCAGTAGCCCTTGACGGTGTGAACGGCCGTGCCGCCCGACGGCGTGGAGATGTCGCCCCAGGTCTTGTCCTGCCAGCGCGCGCCGCCGCCCACCGTCAGGCCGGAAAGCGGGCCGTCCAGCCTGTAGCTGGTGTGCAGGCTGAACTGGTTGGAGGGCGTGAGCGTGGCCACGCGCTTGCCTTGGTCGCGCGAAATGGCATGCGAGAAACCGGCCTGCAGTTGCCAGGCGGGCGTGATCTGGCCGGATATCTCCGCCTCGAAGCCGCGCGTCCTGACGCCATCGACGGCCCGGTAGGCCGTGGCGCCGCCGGGCGTCAGGCCGCCGGTCTCGATACCGAAGTTGTCTTGCTGAAGCTGGAACAGCGCCGCCGTTGCATTGAGGCGGCCGTCCATGAAGGCCGCCTTGACGCCTACCTCGGCGTTGTTGCCGCGCAGCGGGTCCAGCGCCTTGCCGCTCTCGTTTTGCTTGGACTGCGGGCTGAAGATGCTGGTGTAGCTGGCGTAGACCGAATAGTTGCCATTGAGGTCGTAGATCGCGCCCACATAGGGCACGAAAACGCCGGTCTCGCGCTGACCCTGCACCTGGTTGCGATAGTTGGACCAGCGCCCGCCCGTGATCAGCTTGAGGTCGGCCGACAGGTTCCAGCGCGCCGCCGTGTAGAAGCCCTGCTCCTTGGTCACTTCGCTGTTCACGTAGTCGGGTGAGGCGCCCCACACCGGCAGGCGCGAATCGCCATTCCAGTGGTAGTAGTCATTGACCGTGGACACATAGTCGGCGGGCAGTTGCCAGTAGCCATCGTTCTTCCAGTGGCGCCTTGCTACGCTGGCGCCCAGCACCAGTTCGTGCTCGCGCCCGCCCAGCGAGAAGGGCCCGCTGGCATAGGCATCGAGCGCATTGCTGGTGGTGCGGCCTATGTACTGGCCGCGCCACAGCGACACGCCGGAGCCGTCGGCCGGGTTGGGGAAGCCCGCAGCCGCCGCGCCCAGGTTGGCGTTGTAGCCGTTGATCTGGTGGTTGAACTGCGCCTTGGCCACCCAGCCGTTGCTGAAGCTGTGCTCCAGCGTGGCAAAGGCCGTGCGCGTGTACTGGTCCCAGCGGCTCCAGCGCGTGCCGTTGTTGTGCGAGCGCGGCATGTCATTGAATTGGCCATCGGCATTGAGCAGGGGAATGCCGCCCCAGGTGGAGTTGACCGGACGGTTGTTCTGCGCATCGCCGCCCAGCGTCAGCAAAGTGCGTGGCGTCAGGTCCATTTCCACAATGCCGTAGAGCGTCGCGGTCTTGCGCGAATAGCGGTCCATGAACGAGTCCTTGTCCTGGTAGGCCGCCACGCCACGCGCGCGCACGCTGCCGCTTGCATTGAGTGCGCCGCCCACATCCACCTCGGTGCGGTAGTTGCTCCAGCTGCCCGCAGAGATGGACGCATGCCCGCGGAAATCGCGCGTGGGCTTCTTGCGGATCAGGTTGATGGTCGCGCCCGGAGTGCCGCTGCCCGTGAGCAGGCCGGTTGCGCCCTTGAGCACCTCGACGCGGTCATAGATCGCCATGTCGCTGAGGGTGTTGCCGGCCGAGTACGCGGAGTCGCGCATCATCGGAATGCCGTCGTACTGGAAGTTCTGGATGGCGAAGCCGCGGGCGTAGTACTCGGTGCGCTCGCTGTCATAGGTGACGATGCTGATGCCGGGCGTGTGCTCCATCACCTGGTCGATGGAGGTGAGGTTGAAGTCATCCATCTTCTGGCGTGTGACCACGCTGATGGACTGCGGCGTCTCGCGCGGCGTCAGCACCATGCGCGTGGCTGTGGCAATGGTGCCCGGCGTATAGGAGCCCGAGCCTTCGGTCACCTCGCCCAACTGGTTGGAGATCACGGTGACCGTGGGCAGCGTGGCCGGGTTCTGCGCGTCCGGCAATGCCTGAGCCTGGGCGGACAGAGTGCCGATGGCAAGGGAGATGGCCAGCGCAAGAGGCGCAGGGCGATGGCGGGGTCGAAGGCGATGCAGTGGCATGAAAAGCTCCGGGAGAACAGCAATACGGCAATAAAAAAACTTCCTCGCCATGCCCTCCGATGGGTCGAAGGGCACGAAGAGAAAGCGAATGAGATTTGTTCTCATTATCGTTTCTTCAATTGCCTGGGCCATCGGCAGCACAGGGGCTGCTGCATCCGCGCAACACCCGAATCCGTCCCGAGCCCGCCGGGCAGTACCAGCCGTCCATGCCGTAGAAGCTGTCTGGCAAGCCAGCCCTACTTGCCTTGTCCGGCCACTTCCCTTACCATTGCGCCCGCTCGCATGGGCCGCCCTCTCCTCGCAGGGCCTGCCCACTGCCTCAAAGCCCTGATCGCCCAGCCGATTTCAGGGCTTTCGCTTTTTGCAGAAGCGGTCTTTTGGCGCTGCACCTTGCGCTCTGTCTTTGCGCGCAGCCCCTGCCATGCTCCGGCATGCCGGCCGCCCAGCTTGTTTTCCCACCAGGATTTCCCGTGCCCATCGCCACTCCAGGATGCCGCACACGCGCAGCGTGCCCGCACGCCGGCCCAGCCGGCGGCGCAGGCGTTTTGCGTGATGCCGCACCCCAGCGAGAGCGCGCGCCGTCCTGGCTTTCAAGGATTTTCACGTGACCATCACTTCCTCCGGGGCGCTCGCAGCCAATGCTGCCGGCGCCAGCACAGACACGCATGTCGGCACACATGCCACCCAGGTCAATGGCTACAGCTGGAAGGCCCTGGCCGGCTCGGCCGTGGGCTATGCCATGGACGGCTTCGACCTGCTGATCCTGGGCTTCATGCTGTCGGCCATTTCGGCCGACCTGCACCTCACGCCGGGCCAGGCCGGTTCGCTGGTGACCTGGACGCTGATCGGTGCCGTGTTCGGCGGCATCTTCTTCGGCCTGCTCAGCGACCGCTACGGGCGCATCCGCGTGCTGACCTGGACCATCATGCTGTTCGCAGTCTTCACGGGCCTGTGCGCCTTCGCGCAGGGCTACTGGGACCTGCTGGCCTACCGCACGATTGCGGGCATCGGCCTGGGCGGCGAGTTCGGCATCGGCATGGCACTGGCCGCCGAGGCCTGGCCTGCCCGCCACCGCGCCCGCGTCTCGTCCTACGTGGCCCTGGGCTGGCAAATGGGCGTGCTGGGCGCGGCGCTGCTGACGCCGCTGCTGCTGCCCCTCATCGGCTGGCGCGGCATGTTCCTGGTGGGCGTGATACCGGCCGTGGTGGCCTGGGTGATCCGCAACAAGCTGCACGAGCCCGAAGTCTTCGTGAAGCGCCAGCAGTCCGCCACGCCCTCGGCCCGCGTGCCGGTGCTGCAAAGCCTGAAGCTGCTGGTGAAGGACCGCGCCACGACCAAGGTCAGCCTGGGGGTGATCGTGCTGACCTCGGTCCAGAACTTCGGCTACTACGGCATCATGATCTGGATGCCCAGCTTCCTGTCCAAGCAACTGGGCTTCAGCCTGACCAAGTCCTCGATATGGACTGCCGTGACCGTGGTGGGAATGATGGTCGGCATCTGGGTCTTCGGCCAGCTGGCCGACCGCATCGGCCGCAAGCCCAGCTTCCTGATCTTCCAGCTGGGCTCGGTCATCATGGTCGTGCTCTATTCGCAGCTGTCCGACCCCACGGCCATGCTCTGGGCGGGGGCCCTCATGGGCCTGTTCGTCAACGGCATGATGGGCGGCTACGGCGCCGTGATGAGCGAGGCCTACCCCACCGAGGCGCGCGCCACCGCGCAGAACGTGCTGTTCAACATCGGCCGCGCCGTGGGCGGACTGGGCCCGGTGGTGATCGGTGCGCTGGCCATGAGCTATTCGTTCCAGGTGGCGATCGCCCTGCTGGCGGCCATCTATGTGCTGGACATGCTGGCCACGGCCTTCCTGATCCCCGAACTCAAGGGACGCGAGCTGTCCTGAGCGGCTCAGATTCTCCGGCTCAAAACGATGCCCCACAATGCAAAGAGCTGCCGATGGCAGCTCTTTTTTTGTCCGGCAACCGGCGTGCCCAGGCTCAGCCGCCTTCGCTGCACTCCAGGTTTTCGATGCGGTCTGCCGCCTCGCGGATGCCTTCCTGGAACATCTGGTCTCCCAGCATCACGGAGACCTGGCCCTCAAAGCCGCGCAGCTTGATCAGCGCGGCCTCGTAGCCGCCGCTGCCCATGCGCTTGAGGCCGCACAGCGCATAGAGCTTGGCCACGGGAGATCGGCGCGGATCGTCGATCACCGACAGCAGGACGGCATTGGCCTCGGGCCGCCTGAGCATGGCCTCCAGGTGCCGCTCCGCAGGCGAGATCTCGCCCGCGAACCCGACCAGCCCCAGGTTGAACTGCGAGGCATCCAGAGGAGCCGGGTCCAGCGGACGGGACATGGCCGGGGTGGACAGGAGCAGGCAGATCAGGGCGGCGGACAGGGTGGTCTTCATGGCAGTGGCAAGGCCGTGGATGGCCTGGTGAGGCAGTCGAAAAGGATCTTCGATGCAAAGCGTGGCGGCAGGTTCCCCCACCACCGCCTTCATCCGCCTTCATCCGCCAAACAGCCACCCTGCGGCCAGCGTGCCGGCATAAAACAGCAGCAGGGTCACAGGCACCAGATGCCAGCCCCAGACCCGGAACCACCAGTGATTGAACCAGGTCACCAGCGCACCGATGACGGCGCAGATGGCCAGCGCATCCAGCCGCTGCTGAAAACTGTCAGCAACACCTTCGGACGCGAAGAAGATGAACGCCGCGATGAAGGAACACAGCAGGGCGGTGTAGACCGCCACTTTCTCTTGCCTGCGCAATTTCAGGATGCTCATGGAGGGCCAGGGAGGTTTCGATGATTCGGTCGCCAGAAAAGCCCGCGCCGCCAGAGCGCGCAGGTTTCACAGCGGCGCAATTCTTCGTATACCGCCCTGAATGCGCCATCAGACCCGTCCGAATCTGCAGCCACTGCTGCGCATGCGCAACGCGCTGCTGCTCCTTCAACGCTCCATCCGCTCCACCCGCTCCATCCGCTCAATCGGCCACGGCCAGCACCACGGCGGCCTCCGGCACCGTCAGCCAGACCTTGCGCCCTGCGCGCAAGGTCCAGGACTCGCCCTCTGCCGGCTCGGCCGCGTAGCCCACGCCGCTACCGCCCCAAGGCAGTTGTGCCACTACTTCACGCGGCCCCGCCCTGTCGGCCCGGGCCACGCGCTGCACCTGGGCGGGCCAGGCATTGGCCTGGGCATGCACATCGGAGCGTGGCGCTGAAGGCAGCACCTGCACGGCTGCGGCCTTGCACAGCGCCATCAGGGGCAGGCCCGGCGCCAGGCCCAGCAACTGGGCGCTTTCTTCGGTGATGCGTGCGGCAATGCCTGATGCATCCCCGCCGCCATCGGGCAGCAGCCAGACGCGGACCTGGGCGCCCTGCGCCTGCAGGGCACCAACCCGGCAAGGCCACAGATTGCGCATGCTGGTGCGCAGGCCCAGCCCCAGCCCGGGAGGCGTCGAAGAAACGCCGGCGGGCCTGCCAAAGCGCTGCAGCACCTGCGCGCGCGCCTGCTCCAGCGCATCGGCCATGGCCAGCAGGGACTGCCCGGCCTCGGTGATGCGCGCGCCACCACCGCCGGCACCGCCCACCGAGCGCTCCACCAGGGCACGGCCCGCCAGATTGGTCAGCACATCCAGCGCCTGCCAGGCCGCCTTGTAGCTGACACCCGCCTCGCGCGCGGCCTGGGAAATCGAATGCCCTGCCGCGATATGCCGCAGGATGGCGATGCGCCGGTCGGCCAGGTCATGGCCCAGCGCGGGCACCAGGTCTGAGGGAGAAGCGGGGGTTGCGGCTGTCATGCGCAGCATCATGCCCGCCAAGCGTTATTTCCCGCCAAGCAAAACGCCTGCACCCTGCATGCGCATTTTCAGGTCGTTACACTGCGCTATTCACCAACGGAATAGCGAGAGACCCATGAACGTGAACCAGCCCCTGCGTGCCACCGCCTTCGCCGCCCTTGCCCTGTTCGGCTGGGCCGCCGCGCAGGCCGCCGAAGTGTCGGTGGCCGTCGCCGCCAACTTCACGGCGCCCATGCAGAAGATCGCCGCCGAGTTCGAGAAGGACACCGGCCACAAGGCCCTGCTGTCCTTCGGCGCCACGGGCAAGTTCTATGCGCAGATCGTCAACGGCGCGCCCTTCCAGATCCTGCTGGCCGCCGACGACACCACGCCCGAGAAGATCGCCAAGGAAGGCCGCGGCCTGCCCGATTCGCGCTTCACCTACGCCATCGGCCAGCTGGTGCTGTGGAGCCCCAAGGCCGGTTATGTGGACGACAAGGGCGAGGTCCTCAAGACCGGCGACTACAAGCACATCGCCGTGGCCAATCCCAAGCTGGCGCCCTACGGCACGGCCGCCATGGAAGTGCTGAACAAGCTGGGCATCACGGCCCAGGTGCAGCCGCGCATCGTCATGGGCGAGAACATTGCCCAGACCTACCAGTTCGCGGCCACGGGCAATGCCCAGCTGGGCTTCGTGGCCCTGTCGCAGGTGATGGAAAACGGCAAGCTGCGCGAAGGCTCGGCATGGCAGGTGCCCGGCTCCATGCACGAGCCCATCCGCCAGGACGCCATCGTGCTCAACAGCGGCAAGGACAACGAAGCCGCCGCCGAGCTGATGAAGTACCTGCGCGCCGACAAGGCCCGTGCCATCATCCGCTCCTACGGCTATAGCTTCTGACACCTGTTGAGGCGCGCTTGCGCGCCTTCCCTCTCTCCTGGGGAGGGGGCGGCCGGCATGGGCCCGTGCTCAGCGTCGCTGAGCCGGGCCGCGCCGGTTTCGTGCGTTGAGTGAGATCCAACAGCGCTGCGAACCACTGAATTCTTCCCGCATGATTCTTACCGCCGACGACTACGCCGCCATACGGCTGACGCTGAAACTTGCCAGCGTGACCACGGTGCTGCTGCTGACGCTGTGCACGCCGCTGGCCTGGTGGCTGGCGCATACGCGCTCGCGCTGGCGCGGCCCGATTGGCGCTGTGGTGGCGCTGCCCCTGGTGCTGCCGCCCACGGTGATCGGTTTTTACCTGCTGGTGACCATGGGTCCCAACGGCCCCGTGGGGCAGCTGACGCAGGCGCTGGGGCTGAGCACCCTGCCCTTCACTTTTCCGGGCCTGGTCATCGGTTCGCTGGTCTATTCCATGCCGTTCACGGTGCAGCCGCTGCAGCGCGCCTTCGAATCCCTGGGCACGCGGCCCATGGAGGCTGCGGCCAGCCTGGGCGCGGGGCCGCTGGACCGCTTCTTCACCGTGGCGCTGCCGCTGGCGCGGCCGGGCTTCATCACGGCGGCCGTGCTGACCTTTGCGCACACCGTGGGCGAGTTCGGCGTGGTGCTGATGCTGGGCGGCAATATTCCCGGCGTGACGCGCGTGGTCTCGGTACAGATCTACGACCATGTGGAGGCCATGGAGTACGCCCACGCCCACTGGCTGGCAGGCGGCATGGTGGTGTTCTCCTTCCTGGTTCTTCTGGCCCTGCATCTGTTGCAGCCGCGTGAGGAGCGCCGCGCATGATGACCGCCTTCTCTCCCTCCCTGATGTCCGACGCCGCGCACTCCCACCCCTCCTCGGAAATCATCGCAAACCTGGCGCTGGAACGTGCCGACTTCCGCCTTGACGTGCAGCTGCAGCTGCCCGGGCGCGGCGTCACCGCCCTGTTCGGCCCCTCGGGCTGCGGCAAGACCACCTGCCTGCGCGCCCTGGCAGGACTGGAGCGCGCGCGCGGCCGCGTCGCCGTCAACGGCGAGGTCTGGCAGGACGATGCGGCCAGCCAATGGCTGCCCACGCACCGCCGTGCGCTGGGCTATGTGTTCCAGGAGGCCAGCCTGTTCCCGCACCTGACCGTGCGGCGCAACATCGACTACGGCATGCGGCGCACGCCGGCCGCACGGCGCAAGGTGTCCCAGGACCAGGCCGTGTCCCTGCTGGGCATAGGCCACCTGATGGACCGCATGCCCTCCACCCTGTCGGGCGGCGAGCGCCAGCGCGTGGCCATTGCGCGGGCGCTGGCCACCAGCCCGCGGGTGCTGCTGATGGACGAGCCGCTGGCCGCGCTGGACGCCCAGCGCAAGGCCGAGGTCCTGCCCTACCTGGACCAGCTGCGCCGCGAACTCGACATTCCCGTCCTCTACGTCAGCCACTCCATCGACGAGGTCGCTCGCCTGGCCCAGCACCTGGTGCTGCTCAAGGCCGGTGGCCTGGTCGCCGCCGGCGCCACCAGCGAGCTGCTGGCACGGCTGGACCTGCCCCTGAGCATGGGCGACACGGCAGCGGCCATGGTCAGCGCACAGGTCCAGCAGCACGATCCCGATGCACACCTGAGTACGCTGTCCTTCGATGGCGGGCGCCTGCGCCTTGTCATGGCCTCCCCGCGCCCCATCGGCGAAACCGTGCAGTTGCGCGTGCAGGCACGCGATGTGAGCCTGAGCCTGCAGCACCCGCAAGACAGCAGCATCCTCAATATCCTGCCTGCCACCGTGCAGGAGCTGCGCGAGGACGGCCCGGGCCAGGTCATGGTCTCGCTGCAGCTGGGCCCGTCCCGCCTGCTGGCACGCATCACCCTGCATTCCGCCCGGCAGCTGGGCATTGCGCCGGGCATGCATGTCTTCGCCCAGATCAAGGGCATGGCATTGCTGGACTGAGCACGCGCGGCGGCGCCGATATCATGCGGAAGCCGCCTGCGCAGCCCACGCCATGAACGCCACCACCGAACACGCCCCCGCACCCGTCCCCGCCCCAGACGCAGGCCCCGGCGCAGCAGATGCTGCATGCGCCGCCCCGCCTGCCATTGCCGCGCTGCGCACGCATGCGGTGGCGCGCCACCGGCTCGGTGAAGGCGGCGCCGTCAGCATCCAGGCCGAACCACAGGTGCTGGCCAGCGAAGTCCCCATCGCCCTGGTGTTCAATGGCATCTCCCATGCCGTGATGATGGGCACGCCCTCGGACCTGGAAGACTTTGCGCTGGGCTTTGCGCTCACCGAAGGCATTCTGGACAGCGCTGCCGACTGCTACGGCATCGAGGTGCGCACCGTGGCTGCACAGGCCGCAGGCCTTCCGTCCGGCATGGACGGCATCGAGGTGCAGCTGGACGTGGCCTCGCGCTGCTTCGCCCGCCTCAAGGACCGGCGCCGCAGCATGAGCGGGCGCACGGGCTGCGGTGTCTGCGGCGTGGACAGCTTCGCGGCGCTGGACCTGTCCTTCGACCCCCTGCCCGCGCACGACTGGATCGCCCGTGTCGATGCCGACACCGTCTGCGCAGCCATCGCGGCACTGCCGCCGCTGCAGTTGCTCAACGCCGAAGCCGGCGCCGTGCATGCCGCAGGCTGGGCAGGGCTGGACGGGCAGCTGACGGATGTGCTCGAAGACGTGGGCCGCCACAACGCGCTGGACAAGCTGGTCGGCCGCCTCTCCCGCACGGGCCGCCTGGGCGAGGCCGGCTTTGTCGTGCTCTCCAGCCGCGGCAGCCATGAGCTGGTGCGCAAATGCGCCAAGGTCGGCATCGCCGCCCTGGCCACCATCTCCGCGCCCACGGCCATGGGCGTGCAGATGGCCGAACTGATCGGCCTGCGCTTCTGGGGCCTGTGCCGCCCGCCCAAGGCGGTGCTGTATGCGCCGGGCCGCACCTGAACCAATGCCCGAGTGCCGCGCCTGCGCAGCGGCAAGTTCGTAGAATTGCGGGTTCAGCCCCTGGATGTACACCATGAACCGCTGCAAGCCCCATTTCTCTACCGTCCGCCGCCTGTGTGCCGGCGCCCTGCTCGCCGGCCTGGCCTGCGCCAGCCTGGGCGCGGCCGCGCAGGGCCTGCCGTCCAACGAGACGCGCAATTTCCCGCCGCAGGCCCAGTTCGGCGAGCTGGTCGTGACCCAGTTCCCTGAGGTGGAGATCGACGGCAAGACCATTCGCACCAGTCCGGGCTTTCGCCTGTTCAGCCCTGAACGCACGCTGGTGCAGGCCATCAATTACCAGGGCAGCAAGCTCGTGGTGGGCTATGTGATCGAGCCGCAGACGCAGTGGCTGCACCAGGCCTGGATCCTGACCAAGGCCGAGGCCGACAAGCACTACAAGCCCAAGTCGATGCTGCAGCGCATCTTCAACTGAGCACAGCACGTACACGGCTGACGCGGCCCGCGCCTTGCGGGGCGCAGCGGCCCGGCCATGGGGCATGCCGCCGCCTGGCCGAGCCACCTTCATTTTTTGCAGACCGCCGCTTGCAGTGCGGCGGCTGCCTGACGGAACCCCACCATGTCCAAGAAAGTCTTTATCAAAACCTTCGGCTGCCAGATGAACGAGTACGACTCGGACAAGATGGCCGATGTGCTGGGCGCAGCCCAGGGCTACGAATCCACCGATGACCCGGAGCAGGCCGACCTGATCCTGTTCAACACCTGCTCTGTGCGCGAGAAGGCGCAGGAGAAGGTGTTCAGCGACCTGGGCCGCTACAAGCACCTGAAGGAACGCGGCGTGCTCATCGGCGTGGGCGGCTGCGTGGCCAGCCAGGAGGGCGAGGAAATCATCAAGCGCGCACCCTATGTGGACGTGGTCTTCGGCCCGCAGACCCTGCACCGCCTGCCCGAGCTGCTCAATGCACGCGCCGCCAAGCACAAGCCCCAGGTCGATATCAGCTTTCCCGAGATCGAGAAATTCGACCACCTGCCGCCCGCGCGCGTGGAAGGCTCCTCGGCCTTCGTCTCCATCATGGAAGGCTGCTCCAAGTACTGCAGCTACTGCGTCGTGCCCTATACGCGCGGCGAGGAAGTCAGCCGTCCGTTCGAGGACGTGCTGATCGAGGTCGCCGGCCTGGCCGACCAGGGCGTGAAGGAAGTCACGCTGCTGGGCCAGAACGTCAACGCCTACCTGGGCAAGATGGGTGACACGGCCGAGATCGCCGACTTTGCCCTGCTGCTGGAGTACGTGTCCGAGATCCCCGGCATCGAGCGCATCCGCTACACCACCAGCCACCCCAACGAGTTCACGCCACGCCTGATCGAGGCCTACGCTCGGCTGCCCAAGCTGGTCAGCCACCTGCACCTGCCCGTGCAGCACGGCAGCGACAAGATACTCATGGCCATGAAGCGCGGCTACACGGCCATGGAATACAAGAGCACCATCCGCAAGCTGCGCGCCATCCGGCCCGAAATGGCCATGAGCAGCGACTTCATCGTGGGCTTCCCCGGCGAGACGGAGGAAGACTTCCAGAAGATGATGAAGCTCATCCACGACGTGCGCTTCGACAACAGCTTCAGCTTCATCTTCAGCCCCCGCCCCGGCACGCCGGCCGCCAACCTGCACGACGACACGCCGCACGAGGTCAAGCTGCGCCGCCTGCAGGAGCTGCAGGCCGTGATCAACAACAACATCAAGGACATCAGCGACGAGCGCGTGGGCACGGTGCAGCGCCTGCTGGTGGAAGGCCTGTCCAAGCGCGATGGCAGCGAACTCATGGGCCGCACCGAGTGCAACCGCGTGGTCAACTTCCCGGGCAACGAGCGCCTGATCGGCCAGATGATCGATGTGAAGATCACCGAGGCCCGCACCTTCACGCTGCGCGGCGAAGTCGTGGTGCGCCACTGAGCCCAACCCGATCCCGGCGGCCCCGGTGGCCCCGGTGGCCCAGCGACCTCCTGCGTAACCCAAGCCCGGCAATGCCGGGCTTTTTTGCATGTAACAGGACGTGAAAACAGCCCGGCCACTCTGGCAGGGTGCCGGCTGGCCCGCTAGCATCGCGGGGTCGCCGCCCTGAGGTCCGTCGGCCTGCATGGCTTTTCCAGCTTCGCTTGCTTGCTATCGATTCCATGAACACCTCCCAGCCCGCCACCGCCCAGGCCGCCCTTGAGGGCGAAGCCCTGCATGCCTTCATGGACCAGGCGCACGACCTGCTGCAGCAGGAGGATGATGCCAGCCCCATCGCCCCGGCCGAACGCCAGGCGGCCGTCATGGAGCTGCTCTCCCAGCAGCGTTTCGCCCCGGCCACGGTGGGCGAGCTGGAGCGCCTGCACGATCTCTGGCTGGACCTGGAACGGCCCGAGACCGCCAACGCACTGCTGCGCGAACACCGCGCTGCCACGCTGCAGCCCTTGCAGGGCGACAACCACCTGCTGGCCACGGCCAGCCTGGCGCTCAGCGACATCCAGAGCCGGCTGCGCTTTGACCGTGAAGGCGGCGTGGCCCTGCTCGCGCCCGCTGCCGATCTCATGGGCCGGCTGCCGCATACCGGCGAGCCCTACCGCTACTGGAACGGCTGGCACTACCTGGCCCGCGAAGCCCAGGCCTGGGAGCTGGCCGAGCAAGGCGTGGACCTGCAGCGCAGCCACGAACGCAGCGACCCGGATGGCGAGGCCTCCCCCGCGCGCCGCGACGCGCGTGCCTGCCTGCGCAAGGCCGAGCTGGCCCGTCTGCGCGGCGATGTGCCCGCCACCGTGCACCAGGTGCAGGCTGCCACGGCGCTGCTGACCCAGGCCGATGCAGAGCAGAACGTGGACTTCGACGACTGGCTGCACCTCGCGCGCGAGGTCCTGCCGCTGGCCCCGCAAAGCGTTCCGGCCGTGCTCATGGCGGCGGAGCAGCACCTGGCCCGCACCGAAAGCCCTGCCGCATCGCAGGCGGTGCGCACGCACCGCAAGGTCCATGCGGCCCGGCTGCAGGCCATGGCCTGCCATGCCATGGGCCAGCCCGAGGCCGCGCTGCAGCTGGCCGCGCTGGGCCGCTTCGGCCTGGTGGATGACTCCGACGATGCCTTCAGCGGCCTGGTGCTGCGGTGGCTGGAAGAGGCGGGGCGCCTGGCCGATGCGGCGGACCTGGCGCTGGAAAGCGTGCTGCACAGCCGCCCCGGATCGGCCCGTCAGGGCTATGAACTGGCCTTGCGCAGAGTGGACAGCGACACCGCCCATGCACCGGCCTGGGCGCTGATCCTGGCCTGGGCGGGACTGGATTCCGACATGCAGGAGATCCTGGAAGACAGCCCGGCTGCTCCGCGCAGCGCCGACGACTACCTGGCCCTGGCGCGCACCCAGGCGCCCGGCCACCCTCTGCTGGACCTGATCGACGGCTGGCGCCTGGCCAAGGACCGCCAATGGGAGCAGGCCCTGCCTCTGCTGGAGCGCGGCGTGACCGACCAGCCCCGGCACGCCAACTCCGAGCTGCTGCCCATGCTCTGGGCCGCGCGCTTCGCCGTGCTGCCCGCCGCGCAGGCGCTGCAGCGCCCCTTTGCGCAGGGCCATGGCGCCCACTGGTGCTATGCAGCGGGCGTGACCCTGGACGACGAGGACGACCTGGCCGCCATCATGGGCGAAGGCCGGCAGGTGCCGGGCGACGAGGTGCGCGAGCCGCTGGTGCAGCGTTACTACGAAGAGGGCCTGGCCCGCTTCGAGGCCTTCTGGGCCAGCGGTCAGGGCCGGTACAAGGACGCGCACCTGCACGTCTACTCCATGCTCTGCAACAACCTGGCCATCAAGTACCGCTCGCAGCAGCGCTATGACGAGGCGGCGGCCCTGCACCACAAGGGCCTGTCCAGCAGCCCCTTTGCCGAACACCATGACGGCCTGCTGTGGTGCGCCATCCGCCGTGACGACCGCCCCGGCATCGTCACGGCGGCCGAGCAGCTGTGGCACTTCACCCAGGACTACGGCTACAGCCGCCACTGCCCCACGGACTACTTCCCCAGCGCGGCGCTGGCGCTCTACCAGCTGGGCCGCGCAGGCGAAATCGGCATCTGGCTGGAGCGCCTGGACCAGTGGTTCGAGGAACTGGACGAGGACGACCAGCGCGAACAGCGGCGCGACTACCTGGCCTCGCTGATGTCCCTGCTCGACTTCTTCTCCGAAAACCATGGCGAACTGGTGCGCCCGCGCCTGGACGCCCTGCTGCCCGAAGTGCGCGCCCTGGGCGAGTGCTACACGCTGCGCCGCCTGGCCTGCGCCATGGAAAGCTGCGGCCCCATCGACCAGGCCGTGGCCCTGCACCGCGAGGCCATCGCCAAGCTCACGCCCGACGACGGCGAGGCCGAGCACAGGATGGCAAAGGACGGCCTCAAGCGCTGCCTCAAGCTGCGCTCGGACAGCAAGCCCTGGTGGAAGCTGTGGTGAACCCGGGCGCCGGTGCCAACGCCGCCAGCGCCTATCGGCCGCGCGACGTGGTCAATGCGCCAGCCATCAAGCAGCGCATCCGCGAGCGCAGCGCCGCACGCGGCGACAGCGAGGAGATCGCCGCCTGGCTGGCCAACCACTTCTACCGCCATGTGATCGGCAACCTCAACGCCGATCCGCCTGCCGTGCAGCCCGTGTCCACGCAGGCCGAGCTGCTGCGCCTGCACCGGCGCCCCGAGCCCGCCGCCTGGGCACTGGAGCGCCTGCGTGAACATGCGGCCCGCCAGCCGCTGTCACCGGACAGGCCCGCGGCTGACGGCAACGCGCCGCTGTGGTGGGTGGAGCCCGACAGCGCACCCCTGCTGGCGCTGGAGAGCCGGCTGCTGGAGTTCCTGTCCACCCGGCGCGGCACCGCGCTGGAGGGCAAGCTGCAGCGCATCAACTGCCCGCAGGCGCTGGCGCGCTGGACGCTGGAGCACCTGGCCTTCGCCCGGAGAAGCGACAGCGGCTGGGCCGAGCACCGGCCCGGCGCCGTGCGCCCGCTGCTGCGTGGCCAGCTGGGTGTCTTCGTCGAATTCGATGCCCAAAGCCCGGACCTGCGCGCCGAAATGGCCTATGAAAGCCAGATGATGCGCCACTGCCTGGGCCAGTTCAGCGAGCGCGGCGCACTGCGCGGCGGCTATGGCGAGCACTATGCCGAAGCCTGCGAGCAGGGCCGGCTGCGGCTGTTCAGCTACCGCACGGGCACGGCCCAGCCGCGCATCACCGTCAGCGCCCAGGTGCGGGACGACGGGCGGCTGCGCATCGACCAGATCAAGGGCAAGCAGAACCGCCCGCCGATTGCGCGCTATCTGGCCGATGTGCTGGCCCTGCTCAATCACCTCGATACCGATGGCGAGGCGCCGGCGGACGCCCTGGCCATGGGCATCGTGCGCCGACCGGCACAGCTGCTGGCCACGGGCAGCGCGGCTGCCTGGTGTGCGGCCAGCGAGCTGCACACCGAGGCCGAGCAGCTGTGGCTGCTGCAGTCCCACCCGGCGCTGCTGGAGCAGCTGGACATCCGGTCGCCCCTGATGCAATGGCTGGTCGCGGCACGCCGCGACACCGTGCCCGTGCCCGCCTTCGAGCGCATGCCGCGCAGCGCGGCCCTGCAGCAGTCACTGGAGCTGGCGCGCCGCCGGGCGGGATCGCCCGGATCGCCGGGAACGCCGGGAACGCCGGGCAGGACAGGAAATCCGCGATGAACGCCTTCACCCTTGTTGTGCTGTCTGCATTGGTCTGGTGGGCAGTGCGCGCCGGCCTGCGGCGCATGCGTGCGTCGCGCCAACGCGGGGACTTCAGCAGCTACCGCAGCGGTGACGCGGCACTGGACTGGGCCCTGGCCCTGGCCCATCCCATGGCCTTTCACGCCATCCAGGGCGGCTTTGCGGACCGGCAGCTCAACGGCGCCGACTCCGCACTGACGACCCAGTTGCGCCCCATGGTGCTGCACCACCTGGGCCTGCGCACCGACCTGGACGATGCCCAGATCGCACGCCAGTTGCCCGACGGCCTGCGCCAGCGCTGGTTCACGCTGGACCTGCAGCGCCTGCAGGCCGGTGACGATCCCCATGCCGCCATGGCCTTTGCCTGCGCGCGCGTGGCCTTCCATGTGCGCTGCGCCTGGCTGCTGGGCTGGGTGGACGAGGCCCTGCACCAGCAGATCCTGCACCTGAACGCATGCCGCGCGCGGGACTGCTTTGACAGCTGGCAGGCCTTCGGCCAGGCCTACGCACGCGGCCGCAGCCAGTGGCTGGCCCGTGGCCGCGCCGACGTGCTGGGGTGCAGCGTGACGCCCGAGCAAGTGCAGCAGTGGGTGGCCGATCCGCGCCACCCCTGGCATGCCATGCCCTGGCAGCAGCAGGCCGTCCGGTGACTGCCGCCAGGCGGGAGCGCCGCCTGCCCTGCCTGCCCTGCCCGGTGCTCAGCCTTCGCCATGCACCTTGGCGAAGGTGAGGATCACCTCCCGCACCACCTGGCGCTGAGGCGCGGGCAGCTTCAGAAAGGCATCGAAGGTTTCTCGTTCGAGATAGCCCACGTCCGGCTCCTGGCATTCGAGCGGCGACGGCAGGGACGGCGGGGACCGCTGGGCCGACTCGCCATAGCGCAACACATCGGGCTCGACCTCGAGCAAACCCGCCAGCAGCACCAGCTTGTCCTGCTCGGGAACGGCCTCGCCGTTCAGCCAGCGCGAGACCGCCTGGAACGAGATCGGCCGCCCCCAGTAACTGGAATTGAACAGCTTCAGAAGCACGCTGGGCCGGGGCTCCAGTCCCGCAGCCTCGATGGCCTGGCGCAGGCGCAGTGCGAATTCGAGCTTGTTACGCATTCCGACACCCTGGATTTCCCTGGAATCTTGATTGAATCATCAGCCCGTCGCCCGGCCAGCGTTCAGGCGAAGATGCTGCGCGCCTCGGTGAAGCGCTTGGCGAAATAGGTGTTGTCCATGCGCACGCGCTGCACCGTGCCGCCGCTGGACGGTGCATGCACGAACTGGCCATTGCCGACAAAGATGCCCATGTGCGAATAGCGCGCGCCCAGGGTATTGAAGAACACGAAGTCGCCGCGCTGCAGGCTGCGGCTGCCCACGGGATTGCTGAACTGCGCCCACTGCGCCGTGGTGCGCGGCAGGCGGTTTTCGGTGATGCCGCCCACGGCCCACTGGATCAGGCCGCTGCAGTCGAAACCGCCTTCGGGCGAATTGCCGCCATAGGTATAGGGCGTGTTGACCACAAGCATGGTGCGCGCCAGCAGCGCCTCGCGCAATTCGCCGTCCAGATTGAGCGCCTGCGGCGAAGGCACCGGCGCCGGGCCCGAGCCCTTGCGCGGAGCGGACGAGCAGCCAGCCAGCAGCACGGCGGCCGCCAGCAGACCCCAGTCACGGCGCGAGAGCCGCGCCCCGGTCACCGGAGACACCGCAAGGGAAGTCGAAACACCAGCCTTCATGGCGCTGCATGTTCTCACAAAGCCCTCGCGGCCAAAAGAAAAGCCGCAGGCTGCGCTGCGGCTTGGCGGTAAAGAGCGCGCGGCCCGGCGGCTCAGGCGGTGCCCATCAGAACGGGAGCTTGGGCATGCCGCCGCCACCGCCCATCATCCCCTTCATGGCCTTCATGCCGCCCATGCGCTTCATCATCTTCATGAGGCCGCCGCCCTTCATCTTCTTCATCATCTCCTGCATCTGCTCGAACTCCTTGAGCAGGCGGTTGACTTCCTGGACCTGCACGCCCGCGCCATCGGCAATGCGCTTCTTGCGCGTGGCCTTGATGATCTCGGGCTTCTTGCGCTCCTTGGCGGTCATGGAGCAGATGATGCCTTCCTTGCGGCGGATCTCGCGCTCGGCCTTGTCCATGTCCACCTGGCCGGCCTTGGCCGTGAGCTGGGCCGGCAGCTTGTCCATGAGGTTGGACAGGCCGCCCATCTGCTTCATCTGCTGGATCTGGGCCAGGAAGTCGTTGAGGTCGAAGCCGTCGCCGCTCTTGACCTTCTCGGCCAGCTTCTGCGCGGCCTCCATGTCCACGCCCTTGGTGACCTGCTCGACCAGGGCCACGATGTCGCCCATGCCCAGCACGCGCTGCGCGTGGCGGTCGGCGTCGAACACCTCCAGCCCGTCGATCTTCTCGGACACGCCGGCGAACTTGATGGGGGCGCCCGTGATCTGCCGCACCGACAGCGCCGCGCCACCGCGCGAGTCGCCGTCGAGCTTGGTCAGCACGATGCCGGTCAGTGGCAGCGCTTCCTTGAAGGCCTTGGCCGTGTTGATCGCATCCTGGCCCTGCATGGCATCGACGACGAACAGGGTCTCGACCGGCTTGAGCGTGGCGTGCAGATCCTTGATCTCGGCCATCAGCAGCTCGTCGATGGCCAGGCGGCCGGCCGTATCGACCAGCAGCACGTCAAAGAAGTGGCGCTTGGCGTAGTCCAGCGCGGCCACGGCGATGTCGTGCGGCTTCTGGTCAGGCGTGGAGGGGAACCACTCGGCACCGGCCTGGGCGGTCACGGTCTTGAGCTGCTCGATGGCGGCGGGGCGGTACACGTCGCCCGACACGGTGAGCACCTTCTTTTTGCGCCGCTCGATCAGGTGCTTGGCCAGCTTGGCCGTGGTCGTGGTCTTGCCGGCGCCCTGCAGGCCGGCCATCAGGATGACGGCCGGCGGCTGGGCGTTGAGGTTGATGTCGGCCACGCCCTCGCCCATGGTGGCGGCGAGTTCCTTGTTGACGATGGACACCAGCAGCTGGCCCGGCTGCAGCGAGCCCAGCACCTCCTGGCCCAGCGCCTTTTCCTTGACGCGCGCAACGAAGTCGCGCACCACGGGCAGGGCCACGTCGGCCTCGAGCAGGGCCATGCGCACTTCGCGCAGCATGTCCTGCACGTTGGATTCGGTGATGCGGGCCTGGCCGCGCATCTCCTTGACGAGTCGCGAAAGTTTGTCGGTCAGAGCGGAGGCCATAAGCGGGGAGGAACTGGAGTCGTCGGAAAGGAAAAGGTGTGCTGCAGCGAGCCAGCCGGGGCCAGGTGGCCAAGTGGGGCCGGGTCGCGGCACGGACCCTGCAGATCCCGATGATTCTACCCGCTGCCCCTGCCGGGGTAAGTACCGGCCTTCCGTGCCCCACGGCAGGCACCGGCCAGCAGTAACATGCGAAATGTTTCCATAGTTTATGGCTATCACATTCCGCAATGCTGGCTTGCTACCGCCTGGGAGTCTTCATGCCTGATACGCCGTATCGCCAGTTCCTGGACCGTGTGCCCGACGGGTTTCTTCTGTTTGACGAGCAGGGCGGCCTGCTCGATGCCAATGCCCAGGCCTGCGCCAGCCTGGGCCATCACAAGGCCGCCATGCTGGGGCTGGGCATCATGGACCTATGGCTGGACCTGGATGGACGGCCGCGTGATTTCTGGCGGGACATGGTCGTGGACAGCCAGGCCCTTCTGCGAGGCCGGCTGATCCGCCGCGATGGCAGCAGCTTGCCCGCCGAGATCCATGTCCATTGCCTGTCACTGTCGGGCAGGCGGCTTTTCTTCACTACCTGGCACGACCTCAGCGAACGCACCGGCCAGGACGAGCCGATCGGCCAGCCCAATGCGCAGCTTGAGCCGCACCTGCAAAACCGCACCTGGCCGTGGCAGGACTCGACGCGCCTGCTGGAGACCGTGATGCGCGAGACGCCCGACCTGGTCTTCGCCAAGGACCGGCAGGGCCGCTACACCTTCGCCAACCCCGCCACAGCCCGCTTTGCCGGGCGCGCGCCCGAAGACATCGTGGGCAAGACCGACCAGGAGCTTTTCTCCGACAGCAGCTTCACCGACGGCGACCGCCGGGTGCTGGACAGCGATGCGCCCGTGGTGATGGACGATCATTTGCTGGTCGACGGGCAGCGCCGCATCTTCCAGTCCACCAAGATTCCCTATCGCGATGCCGAGGGCCGGACCGTGGGCGTACTGGGCATTGCGCGCGACATCACCCTCATGCGCCAGACCGAGTCCCAGCTGCAAAAAAGCTACGACGTGCTGCGCCAGGCCGAACAGCTGGCGCGCCTGGGCAGCTGGACATGGGAACTGGACACCGGGCACTTTCAGGCCTCGGAGATGATGTATGTGATGAACGGCCTGGACCCCCAGGGTCCGCCACTGACGCGCCAGGCCCTGCGCGCCATGCTCGGGCCGCAGGATCTTGCCCGGCTCACCGCTGCCGTGGATCTGTGCATCAGCACCGGCCAGTCCTACAGCCTCGATGTGGTCCAGCGCTGCCCGGACGGCCGGCAGTTCGCCGCCCGCCTCATGGGTCGGGCCCTGCGCGACGAGCAAGGCCGCATCGTCGCGCTCAGCGGCACGCTGCAGGACCTGTCCGAACGCGAGGACGCACGCATGCGCCTCGAAGCCCTGGCCGACAACCTGCCCAGCGGCGCCATCTACCGCCTGGAAGGCGGCTTGACACAACTGCGGCTCAGCTACATCAGCGCCGGCATAGAGAACCTGATCGGCGTGCCGGCCCACGCCATCATGGCCGATCGGCAGGTCTACCTGAATGCCATCCATCCCGAGGATCTGCCGCTCTACCAGGGGATGATGCAACGCTCGATCGATACGCTGCGGGTCTTCGATTGCCGCTTTCGCGTGATCAGGCCCGACGGAGAGATCCGCTGGCTGCGCTGCCGCTCGGCCCCCCGGCGCTGTCAGGAGGGCATGGTCTGGGACGGCATCATGCTGGACATCACCCGCGAGCGCGAGGCCGAGCAGGCGCTGCATCAGGCCAAGGAAGCCGCCGAAGCGGCCGAACGCGCCAAATCGGATTTCCTGGCCATCATGAGCCACGAAATCCGCACACCCATGAATACCGTCATCGGCATGACGCGCCTGGTGCAGCAGACCGCGCTGACATCACGCCAGCGCGGCTACCTGGAGAAGGTGGAGCGCTCGGCCAGCGCCCTGCTGGCCGTGATCAACGACATCCTCGATTTCTCCAAGATAGAGGCGGGCATGCTGGCACTGGAGGAAGTGGACTTCGCCCTTGACGATGTGCTGGAGACCGTGACGGCCTCCACGGCGCTGCGCGCAGAGGAAAAGGGGTTGGAAGTGGTCTATGCGCTGGACCCGCAGCTGCCGCCCCGTTTGCGCGGCGACCCAATGCGCCTGGGCCAGGTGCTGACCAACCTGGTCGGCAACGCCATCAAGTTCACCGAGCATGGCGAGCTGGTGATCTCCCTGCATCTGGAGCCGCCGCCGCTGGACGCGCCTGCGGATGCCGATGCGGACACCACGGCAGCGCCCCTGCACCACCTGTGCGTGAGCGTGCGCGACACCGGCATAGGCCTGGATGCATCGCGGGCCGAGCGGCTGTTCCAGCCCTTCACCCAGGCCGACATCCAGACCACGCGCCGCCACGGCGGCACCGGCCTGGGCCTGGCCATCTGCCACAGGCTGGTGCAGCTCATGGGCGGCGAGATCGGCGTGTGCAGCCAGCCCGGCCAGGGCAGCAACTTCCGCTTCACGGCCAAGGTCCGGCTTGCCACGGATGCGCTGATGGACGGCCACGACAACCTGGGCAGCACCGGAGTTCTCATCGTCGATGACAACGCCAGCGCGCGCGAGGCGCTGGCTGCCATGGTGCGCAGACTGGGCATGCGCTGCGATACGGCGGCGGACGGCATGCAGGCGCTGCGCATGCTGCAAGAGGCCGCACGCCAGGAATCCCCCTATGGCCTGGCCCTGCTGGACTGGCGCATGCCCGGCATGGACGGACTGGAGCTGGCACGCCGCATGCGCGAGCGACAGGACCTGGTCAAGACCCCGGCCGCGCTCATGGTCACGGCCTTCGGGCGCGACGAAGTGCAGCTGCGTGCCGCGCAGTTTGGCCTGCGGGGCCTGCGGGGCCTGCTGATCAAGCCCCTGACCGCATCGGCATTGCGGTCCTCCATCCGGGAGGCGCTGCAGGACCCCGAATCGACCCAGCCTGAAGACCCGGCGGCCGGCCCGTCGCCACAGCAGCGCTACCCGGGCCTGCCTGGGCGCAGGGTGCTGGTGGTGGATGACAACGTGCTCAACCGCGAGGTGGCCACCGAGCTGCTGGAGCAGGCCGGCATATCGGTACAGACTGCGCAAGACGGTCTGCAGGCGCTGCGGCTGCTCGACAGCCAGCCTTTCGATGCCGTGCTCATGGACGTGCACATGCCCAGCATGGACGGCCTCAGTGTCACGCGCGCCCTGCGCACGCGCAGCGCGCTGCGGCATCTTCCGGTGATCGCGCTGACTGCGCAGGCCTATGTCGAGGAGCGCGCCCGGATCGAGGCCGCAGGCATGAATGCCCATCTGACCAAACCCGTTGACGATGTGCTGCTGTACGAGACGCTACAGCGCTGCCTGCGCGCAGCCCCGCCGACAACGGCAGCGCCTGCGCCGGCCCCGCCCTCCCGGCCCACGCCGCCAACCCCTGCCCCGGCCTGGGATCCTGTGCAGCTGCGGCAATGCCTTGCCAGCCAATCGCCGCGCATGCTGCATGCGATCGAAGGCTTTGCCCAGGACTTTGCCGATGCGCCGCAACAGCTGCGCCGCGCCGCGCGCAGCGGCAACTGGGCAACCGTGGCGTCGCTGGCGCATACCTTCAAGGGCAGCCTGGGCTACCTGGGCGCGAATCTGCTGGAGCAATGGTCGGCCATGGCCGAGACCGGCGCGCATGCCTGCCTGTCAGGCGACGGCAATGGCGGGAATGCCCGGCCCAGCGGTGATCTGCCATCCCTGGTGCAGGCGCTGGCCGATGGGCTGCAGGGCCTGCTGGCGGAAATCGCCGTGCGGTCCAGGCATGCGGCCTTGCCCCCCCTGGCCACGGTGTCCAGCGCTGCGCCCTCGCAGCAGCCGCAGCGGCAGCCGATGACCGCAGAGGAAGTCTCATCCACGCTGGCTCGGCTGCGGCTGCAGATTGCCGACAGCGACTATGCCGCCGTGGCCGAACTGGAACGGCTGCGGCCCCTGGTCAGCGGGCGCCATGCGTCCGTGCTGCAGCGCATCCAGCGCTGCACCGAGTCCCTGGAAACCGAGGCGGCGCTGCAGGCGCTCGATCAGCTGGCGCGGAGCATGGCTGCGAACCGGATGGCCCTACAGGGAGCTGCAGATGCTTGACGCCCTGACCGGGTCGGAGCTGCCCACGGTCCTCATCGTGGACGACGAGCGGCTGAACCGCAGCATGCTGGCCGAGCTGCTGAGCCCCCACTACCGAGTGCTGCTGGCCAAGGACGGCCCTGGCGCCCTGGTGGTCGCCCACCGCGAAGCCCACCGCCTGCAGCTGATCCTTCTGGACCTGGCCATGCCCGGCATGAACGGCTACGAGGTGCTGGGTGCGCTGCGCGCGCAGGAGCGCACTGCCCATATCGCCGTCATCTTCATCACCGGACAGAGCAATGCCGAGGCCGAGGAATACGGCCTGCGCCTGGGCGCGGCCGACTATGTCTCCAAGCCCATACGCCCCGCCGTGGTCGAGGTGCGCGTGCGCAACCAGATACGGCTGGCCCTGCAGCGCCAGGCCCTGGAACGCCTGGCCATGGTGGACGGGCTGACCGGCCTGGCCAACCGGCGCCACTTCGACGACGTGCTGGAGCGCGCCTACCGCCGCAGCCTGCGCACCGGCGAGCCCGTGGGCCTGGCTCTCATTGATATAGACCACTTCAAGCAATACAACGACTGCTATGGCCATGTGCAGGGGGACGAGGCGCTCAAGGCCGTGGCCGCCGCGCTGCAGCGCCATGCGCGCCGGCCCTACGACCTGGCCGCACGCTTTGGCGGCGAGGAATTCGCGCTCATCCTCCCCGGCGAAAGCGATGCGCCGGCCATGGCCGAGCATTTCCGCCAGGAAGTGCTGCGCCTGTCCATCGCCCACGCCGCCTCTCCCACGGCGCCGCAGCTCACCGTCAGCTGCGGCGTACTCACCGTGCGGCAGCCGTCTGCCGCGCCTTTGGAAACCTGGCTGCAGAAGGCGGACGGCCTGCTCTACCAGGCCAAGGCCCAGGGGCGCAATCGCATCGAGGCAGCCGTGGAGCCTTGAAAATGCGCGCCGAACCACGGCATGGCACCCGGATTCTGAGCCTGCACAACCGGCGGCGGGAAAGCCACAGCTATCATTGAAAGATGCTCTCCGTCCCCCTGATTTCCGCCAACGTATCGCCCCTGGGCTGGATGCTGGCGCTTGCCGCAGCCGTGGCCTATGCCGTGCCAGCCGCCGGCGCCCGACGCATCAGCCAGGCCGGCGCCCGCGTTGCCCTGCGCCTGGCCTGGGTGCTCCACGCCCTGGCCCTGGCCTGGGGCCTGCTCGGGGAGCAGCCTCACTTCGGCTTTGCACCGGCCCTGTCCATGACGGCCTGGCTGGTGCTCACCGTCTATGGCGTCGAGCAGCAGCTGTTCCCCAAGATGCGCGCGCAGCTGGCGCTGTCCGCGCTGGGCACGGCCGCCGTGCTCATGGCCGCGCTGTTTCCGGGAACGCCCCTGCATGTCAACGCCTCGCCCTGGCTTCCGCTGCACCTGGCACTGGGCATTGCCTCCTACGGACTGTTCGCGGCCGCCGTGGTCCACGCCTCGCTGATGACACGCGCCGAGCAGCACATGCGGCTGGGCGGCGGTGGCCATGACAGCGGCCTGCCGCTTCTCACGCTGGAGCGCCTGACCTTCCGCTTCGTGTCCGCAGGCTTTGTGCTGCTCACGGCCACGCTGGCCGCAGGCTGGCTGTTCGGCGAACAGCTCTATGGCAAGGCCTGGGTCTGGAACCACAAGTCTGTGTTCTCGCTGCTGTCGTGGCTGACCTTTGCCGTGCTGCTGATCGGCCGTGCGCGCTTTGGCTGGCGTGGCCGCAGCGCCGTGCGCATGCTCTATGCAGGCGCCCTGCTGCTGCTGCTGGCCTATGCGGGATCGCGCTTCGTCATGGAAGTGCTGCTGGAGCGCACCACATGAAGTACCTGCTGGTCCTGATCGTCATCATCATTGCCGTCGGCGTCTGGCGCAGCCAGCGCCGTGCCGAGGCCCGCGAGCGGCGCCACGCCGCTGCGCCGCGCAACCCGACCAATGCGCCGCTGGCGGCTCCACAGGACATGGTCGAGTGCGCGCACTGCGGCCTGCACCTGCCGCGCAGCGAGGCCATCGAAGCGGCCGGCCGCAGCTACTGCAGCGCAGAGCACCGCACCCTGGCGCAACGGCGCTGAGCATGCAGGACGCGGCCCCCCCCCAGCCCCCCACCATCGACGAGGCCGCGGCGCAGTCGCCGCACGACGCCAACGCCCCCTTTGTCCGGCTATGGCAGGGCTTCCTGACCGGCCGCGTGCTCATCGCCACTGCGCTTTTGCTGCTGCAGCTGGCGCTGCTCAGCGTGCAGCCCGGCGGCAATTCCCTGGTCTGGCTGGTCTGCCTGGGCTACCTGGGGCTGACGCTGCTGCTGCGGCTGACGGCACGCGCCCAGCCGCCCTCGCCCCGCGCCGGCGTGCACTGGCTGCCCGTGATCGGCGTGGACATCGCAGTCATCTGCCTGCTGCAGATGCTGCAGACCGGGCCGCTGAACTACTCGGCCCTGCTGGCCATTCCCATCCTGATCTCGGCCGTGCTGGGCAATCTGACGCTGGCCCTGGCCACCACGGCCAGCGTCACGTTGCTGACCCTGGGCTGGGTGGCATGGCAGGACGTGGCAGGCCGCATAGAAAGCACCCAGGCCTACTACCAGGCCAGCTTTGCCTGCGCAGGCTATTTCGCGGTGGCCTATCTGACGCACGAACTGGCACGCCGCGTGCGGCGCGAGCGCCACCTGGCCCAGCACAGCAGCCGCAAGGCCCAGACGCAGGAACAGGTCAATGCCCTGGTGATCCGCCACCTGGGCGAAGGCGTGCTGGTGGTCGATCCCCAGTTCCGCGTGCAGCAGGCCAACCCGGCCGCGCTGCACCTGCTGGGGCTGGCCGACGCGCATGCCCTGCCCTTCGCCCTCAAGGAGCATTCCGGCTGGCAGCGGCTGCAGGACGCCGTGGCCCAGAGCTTTGCCCAGAACCTGCCCATCTCGGCCGCCATCCATCTGCAGTCCATCGGCCAGGAAGGCATGACGGGCCTGCACCTGCGCACCTGGCTGACCGAAGTCGCCACCCCATCCGACGCCGCCGACGCGGCCGAGCCCGCGCTGCTGCAGCAGCTGTGCGTGGTCTTTCTGCATGATCTGCGCGAGATGGAGGCGCGGCTGCGCACGGAGAAGCTGGCCTCCATGGGCCGCATGTCCGCCGCCGTGGCCCACGAGATCCGCAATCCGCTGGCCGCCATCACCCAGGCCAATGCCCTGCTGGCCGAGGATCTGGCGCAGGACCCGGCCCAGCAGCAGCTGTGCCGCATCGTGGGCCAGAATGCCGAGCGCCTGGCACGCATCGTCGAGGACGTACTCAACATCGCCCGGGCCCAGCAGCACATTGGCGAGGCGCATGCCGGCCTGCTGGCCCTGGACCAGCACGTGGCCCAGGTTTGCCAGGAATGGCAGGCCCAGGGCCAGCCAGTGCACAGCATCCAGCTCCTGCTCGACGCCCGGGAGAAGACCGTGGTGTTCGATGGCGAGCATCTGCGCCGCATCCTGGTGAACCTGCTGGACAACGCCCGGCGCTACCGCAGCAACGCCCACGAGCCACACACGCTGCAGGTGCTGACCGGCGCGCCGGCCGGCGGCCAGATCTGGCTACAGGTCTGGAGCGACGGCGCCGCGCTGGAGCCCACGGTGCAACGCCATCTGTTCGAGCCCTTCTTCTCTTCGGAAAGCCGCTCCAGCGGCCTGGGCCTGTATATCTGCCGCGAGCTGTGCCAGCGCTACGATGCCAGCATCAGCTACCAGCGGCTGTCGCGGCCCACGCCGCACGGCCCTGTCGAGGGCAATGCCTTCAGCATCGTGTTCCGTGCCGGCCCGGCCTCGGCCCTGCCGGCCTCCCTGTTTGATCAGATTGTGGTGTGATGCCTTTGAACTCCCTGCCCGCTGCCGCATCGATCCTTGTCGTGGACGACGAGCCGGATCTGCGCACCCTCTATGAACTGACCCTTCTGCGCGAAGGCTACCGCGTGGAAACCGCCGCCAGCGTGAGCGAGGCGCGCGAGCAGCTGCAGACCCAGCGCTTCGACGTGGTCATCACCGACATGCGCCTGCCCGACGGCATGGGCATGGAGCTGCTGCAGGACCTGCGCAGCCAGCAGCGACGCGAGCGCTGCGTGGTCATGACGGCCTACGGCTCCGCCGAGAACGCCGTCGAGGCCCTGCGCTCAGGCGCCTTCGACTACCTGACCAAGCCCGTGGACCTCAAGCAGTTCCGCCTGGTCGTGGCCTCGGCCGCCCAGGGCGTGGGCGGTGTGCCGGCCCCGGGCGTGATGCCGGCGCGCAGCCCTTCGGCCGCTCCCGCCGCCAGCCCGGTGCTCAACGGCAGCGGCGCACTGGACGCCATGGTCGGCGAGTCGCCCGCCATGCAGGCCGTCAAGCAGCGCATTGCCAAGGTGGCGCGCGGCATGGCGCCGGTGCTGGTGCATGGCGAGTCGGGCACAGGCAAGGAGCTGGTGGCCCGCGCGCTGCATGCCTGCAGCCAGCGCGCCCATGGCCCCATGGTGGCCGTGAACTGCGGCGCAATTCCCGAAAACCTGCTGGAAGCCGAGTTCTTCGGCGCGCGCAAGGGCTCCTATACCGGCGCCACCCAGGACCGCGACGGCTACTTCCAGGCGGCGCGCGGCGGCACCTTGTTTCTGGACGAGATCGGCGACCTGCCCCTGGCCATGCAGGCCAAGCTGCTGCGCGCCATCCAGGAGCGCCGCGTGCGCCCCCTGGGCTCCGCACAGGAGGAAGCGGCCGATGTACGCATCGTCAGCGCCACCCACCGCGACCTGGCTGCCGATGTGCAGCAGGGGCGCTTCCGGCAGGACCTGTACTACCGCCTCAATGTCATCGAGGTACTGCTGCCCCCGCTGCGCGAGCGCCGCGAAGACCTGCCTGCCCTGTGCCGCGCCCTGCTGGCACGGCTGTCGCAGGAATCCGGCCTGCCCATGCCCGAGATCGACGAGCGTTCAGTGCAGCAGATCGCCCGCCTGCCCCTGCCCGGCAATGTGCGTGAACTGGAGAACCTGCTGCACCGCGCCATCACGCTGGGCGAGGACGGGCCGCTGCGCATAGATCCCGAGATGCAGCTGCCCTGCGGCACGCCGCCCGCACCGCCTGCCCCGCCCGCACCGCCCGCATCCGCCTCGCCCTCTCCTTCGCTCTCGCCTTCGCGCCCCCTGCCGCCAGGTGGCCCGCTATCGCCAGAGCCAGCCGATGCCGACCTGCCCCGCGACCTGCAGGCCTGGCTGGACGAGCGCGAGCGCGGCATCCTGGTGCAGGCGCTGCAGGAAAACGGCTTCAACCGCACGGCCACCGCCGCGCGCCTGGGCCTGAGCCTGCGCCAGATCCGCTACCGCATCGACCGGCTGAACATCGCCCTGCCCGGCGATGCCAGCGCGGAGACGGACGGAGGCGGCCATGGCGAGTCCTGATCCACAGGCGCAAGCCACCCAGGCCCCGGCCTGGACCTGGCAAGGCGGCTGGCTGCAGCAGGCCCGCCACCTGCCCTCGCCCAACTTTGGCGAGCGCCCGGCCCAGGCGCTGGTCGATCTGGTCGTCGTGCACTCCATCAGTCTGCCCCCCGGCGAGTACGGCACGGGTGCGGTCCAGCAACTGTTCACCAACCAGCTCGACTGGGACGCCCATCCTTACTACCAGGGGATACGCGGCCTGGAGGTGTCGGCGCATTTCTTCATCACGCGCCAGGGCGAGGTCTGGCAGTTTGTGGACTGCGATGCGCGCGCCTGGCATGCAGGCGCTTCCTGCTGGCGGGGCCGCGACCGCTGCAACGACGACTCCATCGGCATAGAGCTCGAAGGCCTGGAGGGCCTGCGGTTCGAGCCGGCCCAGTACGCGGCGCTCGATGCCCTGTGCAACGCCATCGCGGCCCGCTACCCCGTCGCCCATCTCGCAGGCCATGAGCACATCGCGCCGGGCCGCAAATGCGATCCGGGCGCAGGCTTCGACTGGCACCGGCTGCGCGGGCTGCTGGCCCATCACCCCGCCACGGCGAACTGGCAGCTGCCGCCGGGCGCGGGCCAGCCCTCCACGTAAGCGCACACCCTCATCGCAGGCACCGCCAGGTCTTGCGAAAAATCCCGCTTGTCCACAGGCAGAGGACAAAGGCTGTGTCAATCCAGAAAGCAACCGATGTGGCGCGCCCGGCGCACGCAGCGGCTGCCTGATCATTTTTTACAAATTCACGCATGTGTCGCAGCCCCACTGTCCATGGGGCTTTCAGCGGTCCGACCGGCGCAGGGCCAAGGCTGCAGCGGCTTGCGGCGGACCATCGCCCGCAAGCCACGGCGCAGCGGGCCTTTGCTGCTATTGGCTTGTAGGTTGCGCACCCGTTTGGCGCAGCGCAAACAGCGGTTTTCCGGCTGTGAGTACCCCGTGTACATGAGACGGCGATACACTACAGGTAGTGCCCAGAAGCACGCTGGACACCATATCTAGTGTTCACAAGCTGTGCACACCCTGTGAAAACGGTGTGTACATCCGACCCCGATTCCATCTCCCAGCAAGCCTGCCCCAAGTGCAGGTCCGCGTCCGTTCTATCCACAAACACCCGTTGAGGAAACTCATGCAAGAAGCACTGAATTCTTTGGCTCCCGCTGCGCACGGTGATGCTGCCAATCCTTCCTCCGCCCATCACCTGTCCGTGCAGGACGGCTACCAGATCATCCGCCGCAGCGGCGATGTGGTGCCCTTCACGCCGCAAAAGATCGCCGTCGCGCTGACCAAGGCCTTCCTGGCCGTGCGCGGCGCCCAGGGCGCGGCCTCCGCCAGCGTGCGCGAGACCGTGGACGAGCTGACCCAGGCCGTGGTTCGCGCACTGCTGCGCTCGCGTCCGGGCGGCGGCACCTTCCATATTGAAGATGTGCAGGACCAGGTCGAACTGGGCCTGATGCGCGGCGGCCACCACGACGTGGCACGCGCCTACGTGCTGTACCGCGACCGCCGCAACCAGGAACGTGCCGAGCAAAAGAAGGCCGCCGAGGCCGCAGCGGTTGCCGCCGCCGCACCGGCGCCCGTGCTGCATGTGACCGACAACGGCCAGCGCGTGCCGCTGGACCAGGCTCGCCTGCTGGCGCTGATCGAGGCGTCCTGCCGCAACCTCAACGCCGATATCCAGGCCGCCCCCATCGTCGCCGAGACGCTGCGCAACCTGTACGACGGCGTGCCGATCGAAGAAGTCTTCAAGGCCTCCATCCTGGCCGCCCGCACGCTGATCGAGAAAGACCCCGACTACACCTACGTCACCGCCCGCCTGCTGCTGCACACGATCGTGCGCGAGGTCATGGGCCGTGACGTGCACCCGGCCGACATCCAGGCGGCCTACGCAGAGTACTTCCCCGGCTTCATCCGCAAGGGCGTGGACAACGAACTGCTCAACCCCGAGCTGCTGAACTACGACCTGCCCCGCCTGGCTGCCGCCATCAAGGCCGAGCGCGACGAGCAGTTCGACTACCTGGGCCTGCAGACCCTGTACGACCGCTACTTCCTGCACGTGCGCAAGACGCGCATCGAGCTGCCCCAGTCCTTCTTCATGCGCGTGGCCATGGGCCTGGCGCTGCAGGAAGAGGACCGCAATGCACGCGCCATCGAGTTCTACGAGCTGCTGTCGTCCTTCGACTTCATGAGCAGCACGCCCACGCTGTTCAACAGCGGTACGCTGCGCTCGCAGCTGTCTTCCTGCTACCTGACCACGGTGCCCGACGATCTGGACGGCATCTATGAGTCCATCAAGGAAAACGCCCTGCTGTCCAAGTTCGCCGGCGGACTGGGCAACGACTGGACGCGCGTGCGCGCCCTGGGTTCGCGCATCAAGGGCACGAACGGCGAGTCGCAGGGCGTGGTGCCCTTCCTCAAGGTGGTCAACGACACGGCCGTGGCCGTGAACCAGGGCGGCAAGCGCAAGGGCGCCGTCTGCACCTACCTGGAGACCTGGCACCTGGACATCGAGGAATTCCTCGAACTGCGCAAGAACACCGGCGACGACCGCCGCCGCACGCACGACATGAACACGGCGAACTGGATTCCCGACCTGTTCATGAAGCGCGTCATGGAAAAGGGCCACTGGACCCTGTTCTCGCCCTCCGATGTCGGCGACCTGCACGATCTCTTCGGCGCCGCCTTCGAGCACGCCTACACGGCCTACGAAACCAAGGCCGACAACGGCGAACTCAAGCTGTTCAAGCGCATCCCGGCCATGGACCTGTGGCGCAAGATGCTGTCCATGCTGTTCGAGACCGGCCACCCCTGGGTCACCTTCAAGGACCCCTGCAACGTGCGCTCGCCCCAGCAGCACGCCGGCGTGGTGCACTCGTCCAACCTGTGCACCGAGATCACGCTGAACACCAGCGACACCGAGACCGCCGTCTGCAACCTGGGCTCGGTCAACCTGGCGCGCCACATCGTCGATGGCGCCATCGACCACGGCAAGCTGCGCAAGACCATCACCACGGCCATGCGCATGCTGGACAACGTGATCGACATCAACTACTACGCCGTGCAGAAGGCCAAGGACTCCAACCTGCGCCACCGCCCCGTGGGCCTGGGCCTGATGGGCTTCCAGGATGCGCTCTATGAAATGCGCATCGCCTACGCCAGCGACGCGGCCGTCGAGTTCGCCGACCAGTCGATGGAAGCCATCTGCTACTACGCCTACTGGGCCTCCACCGAGCTGGCCAAGGAACGCGGCCAGTACTCCAGCTACAAGGGCTCGCTGTGGGACCAGGGCATCCTGCCGCTGGACACGCTGAACCTGCTGGAGAAGGCACGCGGCGGCTATGTGGAAGTGGACCGCTCCTCGCGCCTGGACTGGGATGCCCTGCGCGCCAAGATCGGCCAGCACGGCATGCGCAACTCCAACTGCGTGGCCATCGCGCCCACGGCGACCATCTCCAACATCGTCGGCGTCGATGCCTCCATCGAGCCCTCGTTCGGCAACCTGTCGGTCAAGTCCAACCTGTCCGGCGAGTTCACCGTCATCAACCAGTACCTGGTGCGTGACCTGAAGCGCCTGGGCCTGTGGGACGACGTGATGGTCATGGACCTCAAGCACTTCGACGGCTCGCTGCGCCCCATCGACCGCGTGCCCCAGGACGTCAAGAGCCTGTACGCCACCGCCTTCGAGGTCGAGCCCACCTGGCTGGTCGAGGCCGCTGCGCGCCGCCAGAAGTGGATCGACCAGGCCCAGAGCCTGAACATCTACATGGCCGGTGCATCGGGCAAGAAGCTGGACGACACCTACAAGCTGGCCTGGCTGCGCGGTCTGAAGACCACCTACTACCTGCGCACCACCAGCGCCACCAACATCGAGAAGTCCACGGTGCAAAGCCGCGTGCTCAACGCCGTGCCCTCGGCCGCCGCCGCACAGCCTGCCGCCGTGAACACCTCCAGCGCCCTGGAAGCCGCGGCAGCCGCCGCACGCGCCCAGGCACCGGCGACGGACATCAAGTTCTGCGCCATCGACGATCCCGGCTGCGAAGCCTGCCAGTAAGCCGCGCAGCGCGGGGCCTCGCCACGGCGCAGGCCCCGCGCCCTGCCCGCCAGCCAGCGCCATGCGCAGGATCTTCGCCATGGACCTTGGGCCTGCTCAACACGCCAGGCCACCCATGGTCCTACATTGACCGGAGCAGAAAGAGAGGACTCTTTCGCACCGAATGAACTGAACATATGCCCCAGGGCATGCCGGAGAAATTTGCAATGCTGACCTTTGACGACGACGCCACCCTCTCGAACACGCCCAGCGGCGCGGAGGCTGCGCCGAGCACCACACACAAGCGCGTGAATGCCGCCGACAAGCGCATCATCAATGCCAAGACCGACGTCAATCAGCTGGTGCCGTTCAAGTACAAGTGGGCCTGGGAAAAGTACCTGGCCACCTGCGCCAACCACTGGATGCCGCAGGAAGTGAACATGAACCGCGACATCGCCCTGTGGAAGGACCCTAACGGCCTGACCGAGGACGAGCGCCGCATCATCAAGCGCAACCTGGGCTTCTTCGTGACGGCCGATTCGCTGGCCGCCAACAACATCGTGCTGGGCACCTACCGCCACATCACGGCGCCCGAGTGCCGCCAGTTCCTGCTGCGCCAGGCCTTCGAGGAAGCCATCCACACCCACGCCTACCAGTACATCGTGGAGTCGCTGGGCCTGGATGAGGGCGAGATCTTCAACGCCTATCTCGAAGTCCCCTCCATCCGCGACAAGGACGAATTCCTGATCCCCTTCATCGAAGCGATCATGGACCCCGCCTTCAAGACCGGCACCTTCGAAACCGACCAGACCCTGCTCAAGTCGCTGATCGTTTTCGCCTGCCTGATGGAGGGCCTGTTCTTCTACGTGGGCTTCACGCAGATCCTTGCGCTGGGCCGCCAGAACAAGATGACCGGCGCCGCCGAGCAGTACCAATACATCCTGCGCGACGAGTCCATGCACTGCAACTTCGGCATCGACCTGATCAACCAGCTCAAGCTCGAAAATCCACAGCTGTGGACAGCCGAATTCAAGGAAGAAATCACGGCGCTTTTCGTCAAGGCCGTCGAGCTGGAATACCGCTACGCAGAGGACACCATGCCGCGCGGCGTGCTCGGAATGAACGCATCGATGTTCAAGGGCTACCTGCGCTACATCGCCAACCGCCGCGCCACGCAGATCGGCCTTGAGGCCCTGTTCCCCAACGAGGAAAACCCGTTCCCCTGGATGAGCGAGATGATCGATTTGAAGAAGGAACGTAACTTCTTTGAGACACGCGTCATCGAGTATCAAACCGGCGGCGCACTTTCCTGGGATTAATCGCTTCTCTGCAGGCACAATGCGAACCATGACGCGCTTCACGCTTTTGCAATACCGATGGTGTTGCGGCGTGGGGCGTCTCCGTGTTCATTGCGATGCGTCACTCCACATCGCTTTGGATCGCTTCGGAGCCCCGTACCCCGAAGTGTTTTGTGCAAATCAACGAAGGAGAAGATGATGGCAACTGCGAAGAAGACGGCCTCCACCAAGGCCCCCACCGACAAGAAAACCACTGCCAAAAAGGCGGCTGCTCCCAAGGCTGAAACCGTGAAGAAAACCACGGCCACTGCCAAGGCAGCACCCGTCAAGAAGGCTGCTGCACCTGCTGTGAAGAAGGCTGCAGCTCCTGCTGCCAAGAAGGCTGCCGCTCCTGCCAAGAAGGCTGCTGCTCCTGCTGCAAAGAAGGCTGCCGCTCCCGCCAAGAAGGCTGCTGCTCCTGCTGCAAAGAAGGCCGCCGCTCCCGCCAAGAAGGCTGCTGCACCTGCCGCAAAGAAGGCCGCTGCTCCTGCCAAGAAGGCTGCTGCTCCTGCTGCCAAGAAGGCCGCTGCTCCCGCTGCCACAAAGGCTGCTGCACCTGCCGCGAAGAAGGCCGCTGCTCCCGCCAAGAAGGCTGCCGCTCCTGCTGCTGCCAAGAAGCCCGCTGCAGCTGCCAAGCCTGCCGCAGCGCCCGCCAAGGCCGCAGCAGCTCCTGCCGCTCCCGCCAAGAAGGCTGCAGCCCCGAAGAAGGCCGCTGCCCCCAAGAAGGCCGCAGCAGCTCCCGCCGCTGCCGCGCCTGCAGCTCCTGCTGCCGCACCTGCGCCCATCGCGCAAACCCGCCTGGCTCCCCAAGCCGCATGGCCCTTCCCCACAGGCAACAAGCCCTGAGACTTTTCCGGTCTCAAAGCAAAAAGCCCGGCTCTTTGGAGTCGGGCTTTTTTCATTGTGAAGCCGGCGGCTGCGCCGCCGGCCGGTGATCCCGGCTTCAGGGCTGGGCGAAGTCCAGCACGTAGTTCTGCGGGCCACGGCTGGCAATCTTGAGCGCGCCCAGGCGGTTGCCCAGTTCGGCGCAACGCACCAGGTCCCAGCCACGCTCCAGGCCGAACAGCATGGCGCCACGCCATGCGTCGCCACATCCCGTGGGATCGACCACGGCGGCGGGCTGCACCGGCGCCACCAGGGTCTTGGCGCCTTGCACCCAGACCTCGCAGCCCTCTGCCCCCAGCGTCACCACCAGGCCTTGCACCTGCCCGGAAATCTGCTCCAGGCTCCAGCCCGTGCGCTCGCTGAGCATGCGGGCCTCGTAGTCGTTCACGGCCACCCAGTCAGCCTGCTCGATGAAGCTGCGCAGCTCCTGTCCATCGAACATGGGCAGGCCCTGGCCTGGATCGAACACAAAGGGAATGCCGGCCGCCTTGAACTGCTGGGCATGCTCGAGCATGGCCTGGCGGCCATCGGGCGCAATGATGCCCACGCGCACCTGCTCCTTGAGCTCTGGCGTGATGCGGTTGCCGTGGGCCTGCATCATGGCGCCCGGGTGGAAGGCCGTGATCTGGTTGTTGTCACGGTCCGTCATGATCATGCACTGGGCCGTGTGCGTGTCCTGCAGCTGGCCGATGTGCGCGGTCTGCACGCCCAGTTCGTCGAGGCGCTGCACATAGTCGGCGCCGTCGCTGCCCACCATGGCCATGGGCCAGGCATCACCGCCCAGCAAGCGCAGGGCGTAGGCGATGTTGCCGGCGCAGCCGCCGAAATCGCGGCGCAGTGTGGGCACCAGGAAGGACACATTGAGGATGTGCAACTGGTCAGGCAGGATCTGGTCGGCAAACCTTCCCTCGAAGGTCATGATGTTGTCGAACGCAAGCGATCCGCAGATGAGAGCGGCCATGGTGTGTCTCGGCTTTCTTGAAAAGTCAGGGGGATTCAGGGATAAAAAACCAGGGCGCGATAGCCGGCCACGGCCGCCTCCAGGCCTTGCACTTCGACCGGGGCTGTCACGCTCCACTCGCCATGGCCCTCGATCTGCGCGGGCGCGCCGAACTGGTCAAGCCGGATCACGCGCCGCAGCAGCAGCTTGTCCTGGGCATCGGTGAGCGTGAGTTCGACAGCGGGCATGGCCACGGGGAAGTCGGAACGGTTCTCCAGGCTCAGGCTCCACTGGTACTGGCCGCTGCGCGGCAACTGCCGAAAGCCCGAACTGCCGATCACCACATCGCCGATCTGGCGGCGTGGCTGCAGCTCGCAGCCCGCCATGGCGCACAGGGCCTGCAGCGCGGGCGCCAGCGAAGGATGCTGCACGGCCAGCGCATCGCGCTGGCCCCACATGACCTGGCCTGCCAAGGCGCCCACGCCCAGCAGGCTGCCCATCACAAGCGCCACGCGCACGGCAGGCCGGCGCCAGAAGGCCTTGCGCCGCGCCTGGCGCACAAAGCCGGGCTCGGCCTCGGGCAGCGCGGCCGCAGCCTCACCGCTGCCTTCGCCATCGCTGTCGGGCCAGCGGGAGAACTCCGGCGAAGGCACGGAGGCCTGCGCCTGCGGCTCCGATTCCCGGAGCAGGCCGGTTGGCACGGACGGCGCAGGCGCATCGGACGACTTGTCGGATGGCTTGTCAGATGGCTTATGGGGCCGTGTGAACGGCACGCCTTCCTCATCCTTTGCCGGTGCGGGCACAGGAGCCGCAGTGTCAGGCTCGGGTCCGAGCAGGCCGTCAACGGCCTGCTCGGCCTGGGCAGCGGGCGGGGACTTCGGCGCTGCCCGGGACGCAGCCAGGATCTCGTCCACCAGCGACGCTCCAGGCAGCGCGCTGCCCGACTCTTCGGCGGCGCTGGCGGAGGGGTCCTTCGCGGTCACAGGGTACGAAGGCGGGGCCTCTGGAGTCGGCATCTCGGCCGGCGGCATGGACGGCGAAGGCTCGGCCCTGGCGGCCGCAGCCGTGGTTGCGGTGGATACCGCAGGTGCGGCAGGCACAGAGGGTGCAACAGGTGCAGCAGGCCCCGATGCGGCCCGCCCCGGCAATCCGCTCGGCGCCGTCGGCAGCCACATGGATTCCCTGAATTCGCGGATGTCATCGTCCTCGAATTCGGCAGGGTTGTGCGATGCCCCGCCAGCCACCGGAGTGCCGGCCACCGAGGTGCCGGCCGCGTTCACAGGTGCCGTGGGCAGGGGCTGCAGATCCTCGGAGGCATCGAACACTTCATGGCAGACGCCGCAGCGCACCCACCCCTGCGAAATTCGCAGCTGGTCGGCCACCACTTTGAAGCGGGTTCCACAGGCAGGACAGCGGGTGACTTGGCTCATCAGCGATCGATTGTAGGCAGCTGCTCACGGCCCGCGCCACGAAGGCAGCGGCCGCGCGGGGACTCGGGCCGGAAATCAGGCCGCGCGACGCGCGGTCATCAGGATCCAGCCATCTTCGCTGTCGGCCACTTCCAGCGCCAGGTACGGCGCATAGGCCTCCTTGAGCTCGTCGGCCTGGCGCTCCAGGATACCGGCCAGCACCAGGCTTCCACCTGCTGCCACGCGGCCGCACAGCAGCGGCGCCAGCACCTTGAGCGGCGTGGCCAGGATGTTGGCCAGCACGGTGCGGTATTCGCCGTTGCCGGCATCGGGCAGGCCCGCCTTCAGTTGCACGGCGTTGGCATCGGCGTTGTAGCGCGTGGACTCCACGGCTGCCGGGTCGATGTCCACCGCGTCGATGTCGGTGGCACCGAACTTGGCAGCGCCAATGGCCAGGATGCCCGAGCCGCAGCCGTAGTCCAGCGTGCGGCCAAGACTGCCCTGCGGCTGGCGGGCGATCCAGCGCAGGCACATGCGCGTGGTCGGGTGCGTGCCCGTGCCAAAGGCCAGGCCCGGGTCCAGGCGGATGCTCACGCGCGCCTCGGGCGGCAACTCGTGCCAGGTGGGAACAATCCAGAATTCGGGCGTGATGTCCACCGGGGCGAACTGCGACTGCGTCAGGCGCACCCAGTCCTGCTCCGGCACCTGCTTGACGGCGATGATGCTGCAGCCCTCGAAGAAGTCCTGGGGCAGCAGCAGATCACGCGCCTCTTCGGCCGCTTGCTGCGAGGGGAACAGTGCCACCAGGCGGCTGCGCTGCCAGCCGTCCTTGGGCGGCGGCATGCCGGGCTCGCCAAACAGGGCTTGCTCGGCCTCGGTCTGCGCGTCGGCATCCTCCACCGATACGCTCAGGGCGTCCAGCGCATCCAGCGCATCGCTGACGGTCTCAACCCGGTCTTCCGGGCACAGCAGGCTCAACTCGAACATGGGCCCATCCTTTTCTATGCAATAAATGAAAATGCTGGCCGCCGTCGCCGGGGGCCAGCATGCAGGGTCAATCGGGCGACCTGCTCAACGCTTGTTGGCGTTGCGGTGCGCCAGCCACTCTTCCAGGTAATGGATGTTGGTGCCGCCTTCCATGAACTTGGCGTCCACCATCAGATCCTGATGCAGCGGGATATTGGTCTTGATGCCTTCGACCACGGTCTCCAGCAGCGCCGTGCGCATGCGCGCCAGCGCCTGCTCGCGCGTGTCGCCGTGGACGATGATCTTGCCGATCATGGAGTCGTAGTTCGGCGGCACGAAGTAGTTGTTGTAGACGTGCGAGTCCACGCGCACGCCGGGGCCACCGGGGGCATGCCACATGGTGATGCGGCCCGGCGACGGCATGAAGTTGTAGGGATCCTCGGCATTCACGCGGCACTCGATCGCATGGCCCTTGAGCTGGGCATTGATCTGGCGCTGGGTAAAGGGCAGCTTCTCGCCTGCGGCCACCATGATCTGGGTGCGCACGATGTCCACGCCCGTGATCAGTTCGGTCACCGGATGCTCCACCTGCACGCGGGTGTTCATCTCGATGAAGTAGAACTCGCCGTTTTCAAAGAGGAACTCGAAGGTGCCGGCGCCACGGTAGCCCAGCTTTTTGCAGGCAGCGGCGCAGCGCTCGCCGATCTTCTCGACCAGGCGGCGCGGAATGCCCGGAGCCGGTGCTTCCTCGATGACCTTCTGGTGGCGGCGCTGCATGGAGCAGTCGCGCTCGCCCAGGTAGACCGCGTTGCGGTGGTTGTCCGCCAGGATCTGGATTTCCACATGACGCGGGTTCTGCAGGAACTTTTCCATGTAGACGGCCGGATTGCCGAAGGCCGCACCGGCCTCGGCCTTGGTCATCTGCACGGCATTGATCAGCGCCGCCTCGGTATGCACCACGCGCATGCCACGGCCACCGCCGCCGCCTGCGGCCTTGATGATCACCGGATAGCCCACGGCCTTGGCGATGCGGCGGATCTGCACGGGATCGTCAGGCAGCTCGCCATCCGAGCCGGGCACGCAGGGGACGCCCGCCTTGATCATGGCCTGCTTGGCCGAGACCTTGTCACCCATGGTGCGGATGTTCTCGGGCGTTGGGCCGATGAAGGTGAAACCGCTCTTTTCCACGCGCTCGGCAAAGTCGGCGTTCTCGCTGAGAAAGCCGTAGCCGGGGTGGATGGCCTCGGCGTCGGTCACCTCGGCGGCCGAGATGATGGCCGGCATGTTGAGGTAGCTCAGCGGCGATGGCGCGGGGCCGATGCACACGGCCTCATCGGCCAGCTTGACGTACTTTGCGTCACGGTCGGCCTCGGAATACACCATCACCGCCTTGATGCCCAATTCACGGCAGGCGCGCTGGATGCGCAGGGCAATCTCGCCCCGGTTGGCAACCAAAATTTTCTTAAACATGAAGGTCCTCGCGACTTGGTGCCTGCGCCGGTACGCAGGCCGAAGCCGTCAGTTGAGCCAATTGCTCTGTCGCGCCGCGGCATGCGTTCGCGCCAGGGCGTCGTGCCGCTTGCGGCATCGCTCGCCTGCAGGTTACTCGATCACGAACAGGGGCTGGCCGTACTCTACCGCCTGGCCGTTTTCGCCCAGGATGCGCGTGATCGTGCCGCTCTTGTCGGCTTCGATCTCGTTGAGAATCTTCATCGCCTCGATGATGCAGATGGTCTCGCCTTCCTTGACCTGGTTGCCCACTTCCACGAAGGGCTTGCCGCCAGGGCTGGAGGCGCGGTAGAAGGTGCCGACCATGGGCGACTTCACCACGTGGCCGGAGACGGCTGCCTCGGCCGGTGCCGCCACGGGTGCTGCGGGGGCAGCGGCGACGGGTGCCGCCATCGGCGCGGCCATGGGAGCCTGCATGGGCGCTGCCACATAGTGCTGCACCACGGCGCCTTCGCTCTTGACGATCCGGACCTTGCCCTCTGCTTCGGTGATCTCCAGTTCCGACACGTTCGATTCGGACACCAGATCAATGAGGGTCTTGAGTTTTCGCAAATCCATGGGAGCTCCAGCGGCTAACAACTAAATAGGGCGCGAATTTACTCCAATTTCGCCCTTCTGCGTGCTTTGAGGCATATTTTTCATCAACGTCGCCATGGAATTCAGGGCATTTCCTGAGCTTTCACAGCTTCGATGATGCGAAAAATCAGCCTTTTGCGCTCCAGGAAGCCAGATCTTCGGTAGTAAGCTCACCTATTTTACGTTGCTGCACCATGCCATCTTCGCCGAGCAGCACGGTGAAGGGCAGTCCGCCCTGCAGATTGCCCAGCGAGCGGGTCAGGCCCAGACCGCCTTCCACCGCCAGCGCCACAGGGAAACGCAGGGGTGTGCGACCCAGGAAGCGCTGCACGGCCTCCGGCTTGTCCACAGCCAGGCCAATGACCTGAATACCATGCTGGTCTTGGCGTGCCGAGAAGGCATCAAGCATGGGCAGCTCGCGCACGCAGGGCGGGCACCAGGTGGCCCAGAAATTGACCAGCACCGGCTTGCCGCGCCAGCGCGACAGCGTCATGGCGGAGCCATCGGGCGTGATGAAGCGCTGTTGCCACAGCTGCTCTTCGGCACTGGCATCCATGGCGTGCGGCTGAAAACGCCACCACGCAAACCCTGCCCCACCCAGGCCCGCGGCGGCGGCAACGCCGCCCATCAGCCAACGGCGGCGGGAAGATGTGTTTTGCCCTGCATCCACTGAATCAGCCACGGTCGGCCTCCTCTTCATCCTGATCCAACAGCCTGCGCAGCGCCTCGGCGCTGCCGCGCGGGCTGCGCCCCTGGCCGTCGGGCTTGAGTGCGCCACGCAGATCATCATGGTCGTACACCAGCAGATGCACGCCCACGGACTCGTTCAAAGGGCGGCAGAAGGCGTGGATGCTCAAGGCCTCCACGGCCTGCCCCGTAAAGCCGGTGACGGTGCTGGGCTCGTACTCCACATGCTGGTTGATCAGCGCGATCTCGGCCGACTTGGGGTCGTCGCAGAACAGCTGCAGGTAAATATCGGACAGGCGGGTGGCTGTGCCGCGCCAGACGGCGCCGGCCAGATGGGGCCGGAACTCGGCCAGGCGGTCCATCCATTGCAGGGCCAGTTCGCGCAGGGCCTGCAGCTCCTGGGGCTGGGTGTCGGCGCAGAACAGGGCAATGTATTCGCGCACGGCCTCTTCCACCAAGTCGTTGCCCGGCAGCGCGGTGCGCGCGGGCAGCCCCAACTGGCGAAGTGCGCGGTGCTTGGCAGCCCCCCATTCCAGCCCTTCCTCGACCACGAGGCGGGCCGCGGTCTGGGCAATTTCGGCAGTGGCTTGGTCCATGGCTTTCCGATCCGCTGTATCCCTACATATATATAAGAGGCCTTCCCTGTGGATGGCCCCGGGCCATTGTGACCCAAGCCGCGGCACCGCCGGCCGCGGACGGGCTTTGCACGTTCCCGCCAGCGCCTTGCACCGGCGATTTCGCAACCTTGTGTTTCCGGGACCCGGTGCCTGCTGGGCCGCAAGCTCCTGTTTTTGCAGGACAGGCCTCCCGGACATGACGGCAACCGTAGAATGCCCGGCCATGCACATACATATTCTGGGCATCTGCGGCACCTTCATGGGCGGACTGGCCGCACTGGCGCGCGAGGCTGGGCACCGCGTCACAGGCTGCGACGCCGGCGTCTATCCGCCGATGAGCGATCAGTTGCGTGCACTGGGCATCGACCTGATCGAGGGCTACGGCGCCGACCAGATGGCCCTGCAACCCGACATGTATGTCGTGGGCAACGTGGTCAGCCGCGCGCGGCTGCCCGACGGCAGCCCCAAGTTCCCGCTGATGGAGGCGATTCTTGAAAGCGGCGCCCCCTACACCAGCGGTCCGCAATGGCTTTGCGAACAGGTGCTGCACCATCCGTCCTGCCCGCGCCATGTGCTGGCCGTGGCCGGCACCCACGGCAAGACGACCACAACGTCGATGCTGGCCTGGATTCTCGAATGCGCAGGCCTGACTCCGGGCTTTCTGGTCGGCGGCGTGCCACTGGACTTCGGCGTCTCGGCCCGCCTGGGCGCATCCAGCCGCCCGACGCCAGGCCAGGGGCCGGCCGGCGCGGAGCCCGTCTTCGTCATCGAGGCCGATGAATACGACACGGCCTTCTTCGACAAACGCAGCAAGTTCGTGCACTACCGCCCGCGCACGGCCGTGCTCAACAATCTGGAGTTCGACCACGCCGACATCTTCGAGGACCTCGGCGCCATCGAACGCCAGTTCCACCATCTCGTTCGCACCGTTCCCGCCTCCGGGCGGCTGGTGGTCAACGGCATAGAGGAAAGCATCACCCGCGTGCTGCACCAGGGCTGCTGGAGCGAGGTCTCCAGCTTCGGTGCGGTGGTCAGCGATTTCAGTGCCCAGGGTGATCCCAGCGCCTTCGACGTGCTGCACCGTGGCCACAAGGTCGCGCGCCTGGAATGGGCACTGACCGGGGAGCACAACCAGCTCAATGCGCTGGCTGCCATTGCAGCGGCCGAGCATGTGGGCGTGACGCCGGCCCAGGCCTGCGATGCGCTAGCGCGCTTTCAGAACGTCAAGCGACGCATGGAGCTGCGCGGCATGGCGGGTGGCGTGTCCGTGTACGACGACTTCGCCCACCATCCCACGGCCATCCGCACCACGCTGGACGGCCTGCGCCGCAAGCTCGGCAGCCAGGCACGCATCCTGGCGGTGTTCGAGCCGCGCAGCAACACCATGAAGCTGGGCACCATGAAGTCGCAACTGCCCTGGGCCCTGGAAAGCGCCGATCTGGTGTTCTGCCACACGGCCGGCCTGGACTGGGATGCTGCCGAGGCGCTGCGCCCCCTGGGCGTGGGAGCCGGCCACAAGGCGCAGGTGGCTGCAGACATCGATACGCTGATCGGGCAGATCCGCGCAGCCGCCCGCCCCGGTGACCACGTGGTGTGCATGAGCAATGGCGGCTTCGGTGGCATTCATCCCAAGCTGCTGGCGGCGCTGCAAGCCGCAGGCTGAACCGGGCCCAGCCCCCAATGAAAGAAGCCCGGGTCATGCCCAGGCTTCTTTGCTGTATCGCTATCTGTCTGTCGTCAGTAACTGATGGACATCGCCGGCACATCGACACGGATCAGCGGCTTGGACAGCACGGCCTGGGCGGCCACGGCATAGCTGTTGCGCCATTGCTCGTCGTCGAACAGCCCGGAGCGCGAACGCGCCGCACGCGCCACCACCACCAGCTTGTCGGCCAGCAGAACCTTGCCGCTGGCGCGCAGGGGTTCGCAGTCCATGGAGATGAACTGCTGGTCCAGCCAATGCCGTCCTTCATCGGAACTCATGGGGGTGAGCCCGCTGGTGTCCGTGCGGTACTCTTGTCCGGCATCCAACACCACAATCACTTCGCTGCGCATGGAACTCCTCTCTTCATTACGGGATACGGCCCTGTGCCTGCTCATGCAGACAGGGCTGTCACTCATGCCCTGAGCTTAACCGCAAGCGCCTTTTCCACACCCCGGGCAAGCTGACATGCCTCAAGTGCCAGAGACTGGCACCGGCGCTGGAGTCGGCACTGCCGCCAGCAGGTGTTTCAAGGCCTGCCAGCGCCTGCCCAAAGGTGCAAACGTACAATGGCCGACAGATTTGGCCCCGTTTTTTCATGGACCTCACCGCATGACAACCGACACCACGCACCAGAAACTGCTCGACCAGTTGCAGCAACTCGAAGACGAGTTGCGCAGCCAGAGCCTCTGGTCGGCCGTGGCGCCCAGCCCTGAGGCCATGGCATCGACCATGCCGTTCATGTACGACACGCTCAAGCTGCAGGAATGGCTGCAGTGGGTTTTCCTGCCCCGGCTGCGTGCCGTGGTCGATGCCCGCGGCCAATTGCCCTGCCAAAGCCACGTGCATCCACTGGCCGAGCATGAATGGAGCCAGCCCGTGGCATTCGACAAGCGCCGGTTGCTGGTCCTGCTGCTGGGCATAGACGACACGCTGAACCAGGGCGGACTGACCCCGCCGGACGCCACGCCGCCACACTGAACAAGCAAACCGGGACATGGAAAAAACGGGGCATGCATGCCCCGTTTTCTTTTCAAGCTCAGGCGGCAACCAGGGCCGCAGCCGGCTCGGGATGCTTGACGCGGCGCTGCTGCACGGCGTCGGACAGCTCGGCCAGCGTTGCCAGGGAATCATCCCAGCCCAGGCAGGCATCGGTGATGCTCTGGCCGTAGGTCAGGGCAGCCACTTCGTCCTTGCCGGGCGTGAACTTCTGGGCACCGCCCACGAGATGACCCTCGATCATCACGCCGAAGACGCTGCGCGAGCCGCCGCTGATCTGTCCGGCGATGTCACGTGCCACATCCTTTTGGCGCTCATGCTGCTTGGAGCTGTTGGCGTGGCTGCAGTCCACCATCAGCGTGGGAGGCAGGCCGGCCTTTTCCAGATCCTCGCAGGCAGCGGCCACGTTGGCCGCGTCGTAGTTGGGGGTCTTGCCGCCGCGCAGGATGACGTGGCAATCCTGGTTGCCCGCCGTGTTCACGATGGCAACCTGGCCATTCTTGTGCACGGACAGGAAGTGGTGGCCGCGGCTGGCCGACTGGATGGCGTCGGTGGCGATGCGGATGTTGCCGTCCGTGCCGTTCTTGAAGCCGATGGGCGCCGAGATGCCCGAGGCCAGTTCACGGTGGACCTGGCTTTCCGTGGTGCGCGCACCGATGGCGCCCCAGCTGATCAGATCGGCGATGTACTGGGGCGAGATCACGTCCAGGAACTCGCTGGCGGCCGGCACGCCCAGGCGGTTGATGTCGATCAGCAGTTGCCGCGCAATGCGCAGGCCTTCGTCGATGCGGTAGCTCTGGTCCAGGTAGGGATCGTTGATCAAACCCTTCCAGCCCACGGTGGTGCGCGGCTTTTCGAAGTACACGCGCATCACGATCTCCAGCGTGTCCTTGTACTGCTCGCGTATGGGCGCCAAGCGGCGTGCGTACTCGATGGCGGCCGCCGGATCGTGGATGGAGCAGGGGCCGACGATGACCAGCAGGCGGTCATCCTCGCCAGCCATGATGTTGTGGATGGTGCGGCGGGTGTCGCCGATCAGGGTTTCGACGGCCGTACCGCGGATGGGGAAGAAGCGAATGAGGTGCTCGGGAGGGGGCAACACGGTGATGTCCTTGATACGTGCGTCGTCGGTTTGGCCAGTCTTTTGGGAACCGCCGCGATACCAGGAATCGGCGAGGGAAGCTTGATGAGCAGTCATTGCTTGCTTTCGTGAGGAAAGATGGATCGTGGAAAACGGAGCGAAGAATCGGGAGGGGAAAAACAAAAAACCGCCGGGCTTTACAGCTTCGGCGGTTTTGAGGGAGGTTTGTTCGGGTGCGCGCGCTTACCTCTCTTCCGCCGGGGAGGAGAACCAAAAGTAAAAGTAGAAGGAGGCACGGGCTTGCATGGGGATCGAATGTAGCACAGTCATTTTTCGCAGTGCAACATGGACATGAAGGCGGGGAAGCTGCCGTTCACCGTGCCACAGAGAGAAAGCACAAAATCATTGACGCAGTAAAACTGCTTTTTTTTCAGTTTCACGCAAAAATTCTTCATGAACATGTAGAAAATCACGATGCCATGCAGTTTTATTGCCATCGGCCATGAAAACGTGCAAACCCCGGGAAATGATGCATCGGCGCGTCACGCAAGGGCCCGATCAACGCCGCAGCAATGCGTCACGCAGCCTGCGCAGGGCCCGGCGCACAGCGCTCAAGGGTTGCCATCGGCGCGCCTTGTAACCAGACAGGATGGAAGTCACATCGGCTTCGCCGGCCACGGCAGCGGATTCGGCAAACATGTCCGTCAGCAGGCAGGCATCGCCCAGCAGACGCCAGCCCAGGCGCTCGCAGCGGCGGAAGTGCTCGGGCTCCTGGGCATCGCCCACCAGCACGGACTGCTGCCATGCGTGGACGGCCTCCCTGAAGCCTTTGAGCAGACGCTGGTAGGCAGGAAATTCGTAGAGGGCATGCCAGCCCGTGGCCAGCGTGGTGAGAAAGTGCTGGTGGTCCAGCACCGCCAGGTCAAGCTGCTGTATGGCGTCTTCCACCGCGGGGCGCGGGCTGCCCGCATAGCGCACGCGCACGGACTCGTCCAGTGCGACGGCCAGCAAGGCCAGTTGCTGGTGCATGGGCTGCAGGTCGCCCACGATCAGCTCATGCTGCCAGAAGCGGCTCAGCCGCGACTCGCCGGCCCAGGCACGCCATTGCTTCGGCAGGCTGCGCAGGGGATGGACGGAGGTCCGCGGGCCTGGCCGGGAGGAAAAGGAAAGCTGGGTCATGGAATCGGCGCCGGGCGGCGCCCACCGAACGCGGCGGGCCGCGTCAGGCAGGACAGGGCCCGGCCTGCCGTGCAGGGCGCGGGCATGGGACCGTCAGGCCGTGCCGCCCACCGTCAGGCCGTCGATGCGCAGCGTGGGCTGGCCCACGCCCACAGGCACGCTCTGGCCTTCCTTGCCGCAGGTGCCCACGCCGCTGTCCAGGCGCATGTCGTTGCCGATCATGGTGATGTGCTTGAGCGATTCCGGGCCGCTGCCCACGATGGTCGCGCCCTTGACGGGGTACTGGATCTTGCCGTTCTCGACCCAATAGGCCTCGCTGGCGGAGAACACGAACTTGCCGCTGGTGATATCGACCTGGCCGCCGCCGAAGTTGGTGGCGTACAGGCCCTTCTTGATCGAGGCCACGATTTCCTGCGGCTCCCGGTCGCCACCGAGCATGTAGGTGTTGGTCATGCGCGGCATGGGAATGTGGGCATAGCTTTCGCGGCGGCCGTTGCCCGTGGGCTTGACACCCATCAGGCGGGCATTCATCGCGTCCTGGATGTAGCCCTTGAGGATGCCGTCCTCGATCAGCACATTGCTCTGGCTGGTGCAGCCTTCGTCATCGACGTTGAGCGAGCCGCGGCGATCGGCCAGCGTGCCGTCATCCAGCACGGTGACGCCCTTGGCAGCCACGCGCTGGCCGATGCGGCCGCTGAAGGCGCTGGCGCCCTTGCGGTTGAAGTCGCCTTCCAGACCGTGGCCCACGGCTTCGTGCAGCAGCACGCCGGGCCAGCCTGGGCCAAGTACCACGGTCATCTCGCCAGCCGGCGCGGGACGGGATTCCAGGTTGGTGAGGGCCGCGCTCACGGCCTCGTCCACGTACTGGGTGATCTGCTCGTCGCTGAAATAGGCCAGGCCGAAACGGCCACCGCCGCCGGCAGAGCCCACCTCACGCCGGCCCTTTTGCTCGGCGATCACGGTAACCGACAGGCGCACCAGCGGCCGCACGTCGGCCGCCAGCGTGCCATCGGCACGGGCCACCAGCACCACGTCGTACTCGCTGGCCAGGCCGGCCATGACCTGGACCACGCGCGGGTCCTTGGCGCGGGCCAGTTTCTCGACCTTGCCCAGCAGCTCGACCTTGGCCGTGCTGTCCAGCGTGGCGATGGGGTCCAGACCGGGATACAGCGAGCGGCTTTGCGCAATCTTGGGAGCATTGGCGCGCACGCGCTTGCTCTGGGCCGCGCCCGAGATGGAGCGCACGGTGCGCGCGGCATCCAGCAGCGAGGCTTCGGAAATATCGTCGGAATAGGCAAATGCCGTCTTCTCGCCACTGACCGCACGCACGCCCACGCCCTGGTCGATGCTGAAGCTGCCGGTCTTGACGATGCCCTCTTCCAGGCTCCAGCCTTCGGCGCGGGTGTACTGGAAGTAGAGGTCGGCGTCGTCGACCTGGTGGCTGCGGATCTCGGCCAGTGCGCGCGCGAGATGGGTTTCATCGAGCCCGAAGGGCTCAAGCAGCAACTGGCGCGCTGTGGCCAGGCGTTCAATGGTGGGTTCGCGGGAGATCATTCACGCATTGTAGAGAGCCGGCCATGCCCTCGCCGTGCAACGGCTGCGGCCAGCGGCTTGCCAACCCACAAAAAAGAACGGAATGCCGCTCCACCAGGCTGAGCGGCATTCCGTAGGCATGCATCCGCGTGGATGGCGAACATGCTGGCCCATGTCCGCACTTGCTTTGTAGCCTGCCCTGGCGGCGGTGGCAAGTGAGCAGACTCCCGCAGAAACTATCAAAAAAGGAGCAACCAGCGCTTTTGGAGTCTCAGTTTACAAGCCAAATCGCAGGAAGGAATGCGACGCCCGATAACGCAGGCATCCAGACTCTTTGACATTTGCGGGCGCCTTTGGCGCCGCAAAGTGCGATTCAGAGCGGCCCGCCGCCCTCGCCCGGCAGCTGCCGCTGCGAGCGCGCCACCGACATCAGCACGCCCAGCGCCAGCCCCAGCGTGACCATGGCCGTGCCGCCATAGCTGATGAAGGGCAGCGGCACGCCGACCACGGGCAGGATGCCGCTGACCATGCCCATGTTCACGAAGGCATAGGTGAAGAAGATCATGGCCACGGCTGCCGCCATGAGCCGCGCGAACAGCGAATTGGCCTGGATGGCGATGGCCAGCCCGCGCCAGACCAGCAGCAGGAAGGAGACGATGATGAACAGGTTGCCGACCAGTCCGAACTCCTCGGAATAGGCCGCGAAGATGAAGTCGGTCGTGCGCTCGGGGATGAACTCCAGGTGGGTCTGGGTGCCGGCCATGAAGCCCTTGCCCCAGACACCGCCCGAACCGATGGCGATCATCCCCTGGATGATGTGGAATCCCTTGCCCAGCGGATCGCGCGTGGGGTCCAGCAGGGTGCAGACACGGGTTTGCTGGTATTCATGCAGCACGGGCCAGCGCACGCCGTCGGCGCATAGCTGGGGCTCGTACAGCACGATAAGCGTGATGCCGATGGCGCCGGCCAGCACGGGCGGCACGATGAGTTTCCAGGGCAGGCCCGCGAAAAAGATCACGGACAGGCCTGCGGCCATCACCAGCAGCGAGGTGCCCAGGTCAGGCTGCTTCATGATCAGCCCCACGGGCACCAGGAGCAGGACCATGGCGATCACGAAGTCCGTGCCGCGCAGCTGGCCCTCGCGGCGCTGGAACCACCAGGCCAGCATCAGCGGCGTGGCGATCTTCAGCAGTTCGCTGGGCTGGATCACCACGCCCACGTTGACCCAGCGCTGCGCCCCCTTCTTGGTGATGCCGAACAGCGCCACCGCCACCAGCAACGCCACGCCCAGCATGTACAGCGGCACGGCCACCTTCATGAGCTGCTGCGGGGGAATCTGGGCCACGACGAAGAGGATGGCCGCCGCGATCAGCATGTTGCGCCCATGGTCGGTGAAGCGCGTGCCGTGGTCGAAGCCCGAGGAGTACATGGCGATCAGCCCCGCCGACGCCAGCATGCCCACGAACAGTAGCAACCAGAAGTCAAAGCCCCGCAGCAGCGGGGCAACACGTTGCCAGAGGGAGGGCTTGTCGAATTCGGTCACGGGGATGGTCGGTCGCGGGCACGGGCCGCCATTATCCCGTGGCGCATGCGGCCCAGCCCGGCGCAGGGTTGCCCACGGAGGCGGTTGTCATCCAGCTGTCGGCCCGGGCCTTCCCTGCTGGGCGCCGCCTGCCGCAGCGGCCACAATGGGCCATGAGCCGTCCGGGCCGCATCCCGCGCCCGGCCCCAGCAACGCAAAGGAGAGCGCCCGCCATGACCACTACCCATTTGCTGTACCTGCACGGCTTTCGCTCCTCTCCCCAATCCAACAAGGCCCGGCGCCTGGCCGAGCATGTGGCCACGCGCCATCCCCATGTGCGCTGGTGGAGCCCGCAACTGCCCCCTTCCCCGCGCGAGGCGGCTGCCTTGATTGCCGATGGCATCGGCAGCTGGCCGCGCGAGACCATGGCCGTGATCGGCTCCTCGCTGGGCGGCTACTACGCCAGCTGGGTGGCCCAGCTGGCGCGCTGCCGCAGCGTGATGATCAACCCGGCCGTCAACCCGGCGCGCGATCTTGAAAAGTACATCGGCGAGCAGACTTCCTGGCACAACCCGGAGGAGCGTTTCTTCTTCCGCCGTGAATACATCGAAGAGCTGCGCGCGCTGGACACGCGCCATATGACACCGGCCGCCCCCGAAATGCTGCTGGCGGCCGAGGGCGACGAGGTGCTGGACTGGCGCGAGATGAGCGCACGCTATCCGCATGCGCTGCAGATCATCCAGGAGGGCGGCGATCACGCGCTGAGCAACTTCGAGGAGTACTTGCCTCAGCTGGACGAGTTCCTGAATCTGGCCTGATGCCGCGCAAGACTGCGCGGCAGCTGCCAGCCGCAGCATGGGAGAATGTCGGGCTATGCACGCATTGTTTGAAGAATCCGGCAAGTTCCTGGCCGGCCGCATCCTCTCCGAAGCCGACACCTCCGCCCAGGTGGAGCTGGACTCGGGCAAACGGGTCAAGGTCAAGTCGGCCAACATCCTGCTCAAGTTCGACAAGCCGGCGCCTGCCGAACTGATCGCCCAGGCGCAGGCGCAGGCCGCCCAGATCGATCTGGACCTGGCCTGGGAATTCGCTCCCGAGGAGGAATTCGGCTTCGCCGACCTTGCACGCGACTATTTCTCGGACAAGGCCACGCTGGCCGAGCAGGCCGGCGCGCTGTTCCGTCTCTACGACGCACCGCACTACTTCCGCCGCTCCGGCAAAGGCCGCTTCAAGAAGGCGCCGGCCGAGATCCTGCAGCAGGCGCTGGCCGGCATAGAGAAGAAAAAGCAGATCCAGGCCCAGATCACGGCCTGGGCCGAACAGCTGGGCGCCGGCGAATGCCCCGGCCCCATCCGCGAGCAGCTCTACAAGATCCTGTTCCGCCCCGACAAGAACGCCGCCGAATACAAGGCCGTGGTCGAGGCCAGCCGCGCCACGCGCCTGGCACCGCTGGACCTGCTGCACAGGGCCGGCGCCATTGAATCGGCCTACGAGTTCCACTGGAAGCGCTTCCTGTTCGACCACTTCCCCAAGGGCACGCAGTTCCCGGCCCTGCAGGCACCCCAGCCACCGGCCGACCTGCCGCTGGCCGAGGTCCAGGCGTTTTCCATCGATGACTCGGCCACCACCGAAATCGACGATGCGCTGTCGGTGCGCGGCCTGGGCACGGGCACGGTCACCGTGGGTATCCACATTGCCGCGCCCGGTCTGGCCATCGTGCCGGGCACGCCGCTGGACCAGCTCGGCCGCTCGCGCCTGTCCACCGTCTACATGCCCGGCTACAAGATCACCATGCTGCCCGACGAGGTGGTGCAGATCTACACGCTCGACGAAGGCCGCGCCAACCCCGCCGTGTCGCTGTACGTCACCGTGGACGAGGCCACGCTGGAGACCACGGCCAGCGAGACGCGCCTGGAGCGCGTGCCCGTGCAGGTCAACTTCCGCCATGACAAGCTGGACCACATCGTCACCGAGCAGTGGCTGGCCGACCCCTCCTTCGAGGTCGAGGGCACGCCCGAAGTGCTGCAAGGCAAGCGCGCCGAACTGACGTTCCTGCAGCGCTGGGCCAAGCACCTGAAGGCAGGTCGTGAACTGGTGCGCGGCAAGCCCGAGAACTTCAACCGCCCCGACTACAACTTCCGCCTCGTGGGCAACGGCGGCGCCGAGCCCCGCGGCAACGAGCAGGTGGAGATCAGCGTGCGCAAGCGCGGCGCGCCGCTGGACCTGATCGTGGCCGAGGCCGCCATCGTGGCCAACAGCACCTGGGGCGGCTGGATGGCCGAGCTCGGCGTGCCCGGCATCTACCGCAGCCAGGCCAGCCTGGCGCCCGGCATCAAGGTGCGCATGTCCACCAAGGCGCAGCCCCATGCAGGCATCGGCGTCAAGAGCTATGCCTGGGCCACCTCGCCGCTGCGCCGCTACGTGGACCTGGTCAACCAGTGGCAGATCATTGCCTGCGCGCGCCACGGCAAGACCGCCGCCCTGGCCGCACCGTTCAAGCCCAAGGATGCCGAGCTGTTCGGCATCATCAGCAGCTTCGACGGTGCCTACAGCGCCTACAACGGCTACCAGGCCGGCATGGAACGGTTCTGGACGCTCAAGTACCTGCAGCAGCACGCCATCACCGAGCTGACGGCCACCGTCATCAAGGAAGGCATGGGCGGCGGCCTGCTGGTGCGCGCCGATGACCTGCCCCTGGTCTTCCCCGTGCTGGGCGTCACCGGCCTGCCGCGCGGTGCCCATGTGCGCGTGCGCCTGGGCGAGATCGACGAGATCGCGCTCGATGTCTCGGGCACGCTGATCGAGCGCCTGGATGGCGATGCGGCGGCAGCTGCCGATGGCGCTGAAGACAGCGCCGAGGATGACGAGGAAGCCGTGGCCGGCCCCATCGCCATCGCCGTGGACATGAACGAGACCGATGGCACACCGGCGGCCGATCCCGCCCAGCCCTGACCTGCCTCACATCCGAGCAACTGCCCCAGATCTGACGTGAAACTGCCTACCGCCCTCCGTTCCCTGAGCACGCTGCAGTTGGCACTGGGCGTTTCCATCGCCCTGCATGCCGGGTTGTTCTCGTTCCGGTTCATCGACCCGGAGCGCTTCGACCGCGTGTTCCAGGACACGCCGCTGGAAGTCATCCTGGTCAATGCCCGCGCCAACGAGCAGCCCGACAAGGCGCAGGCCATCGCGCAGACCTCGCTGGCCGGCGGCGGCGAGGCCGACAAGGGCCGGGCCTCCAGCCCCATGCCCTACTCGGCACTCACGGCCGTGGGCGACGACTTCGAGGAACGCCAGCGTCAGATCGACTCCATGCAGGAGCAGCAGACCGTCTTGCTGACGCAGTTGCGCAAGCAGGTCGCGGCCCTGCCGCCGCTGGACCCGCGCGAGGCGGCCAAGCAGACCAAGGAGCAGCAGGCCCAGCAGGAAAAGCGCCAGCAGCTGGTCAAGCTGCTGGCCGAGATCGAAAAGCGCATCAACGAGGAAAACGCCCGCCCCAAGAAGCGCTATATCAGCCCGTCCACGCGCGAGGCCGTCTACGCCATCTACTACGACGGCCTGCGCCGCAAGGTCGAGGACAAGGGCACGGAGAACTTCCCCGAGCAGGCCGGCAAGAAGCTCTACGGCGAGCTGGTCATGATCCTCACCGTCAACCACGACGGGCGGGTGCTGTCCACCGAGATCGTGCAGGGCTCGGGCAACCGCCTGCTGGACACCCGGGCCGAGGCCATTGCACGTGCGGCCGGCCCCTTCGGCCATTTCGGCCCCGCCATGCGCGCCAAGGCCGACCAGATCGCCGTGGTCTCGCGCTTCAAGTTCACCCGCGAGCAGACGCTGCAGACGACGGTGCAGTAGCGCCCTCCTCTTGTCTTCGCGCACTCTCCTTTTCCGACATGACTTCCGCCGCCGCCACCTCCTCCTCCGACCGCTACTGCGTCATGGGCAACCCCGTCGCGCACAGCCGCTCGCCCTGGATCCATGCCCGCTTTGCCGAACTGTGCGGGCAGGACCTGCACTACGAGCGCCAGCATGTGGAGCTGCAAGGCTTTGCCGAGGCCGTGCGCGGCTTCGTCGCGGCAGGCGGACGCGGCTGCAATGTCACTGTGCCCTTCAAGCTGGAAGCCGCACAGCTGGCCACCACCTCCAGCGAGCGCGTGCAACTGGCCGGCGCCGCCAACACCCTGGTGCTGGCGGCGGACGGCATCCATGCCGACAACACCGACGGCCTGGGCCTGGTGGCCGACATCGTGCGCAATGCGGGCGTGCCGCTGGCCGGGCGCGACCTGCTGCTGCTGGGCGCGGGTGGCGCCGCAGCCGGCGCACTGGGCTCGCTGCTTGCCGAGCGCCCGCGCCGCATCGCCGTGGTCAACCGCACCTTCGAGCGCGCCCAGGCCCTGGTGCAGCGCCATGCCGCCATCGCCGCGCACCATGGCGTGGAACTGGTGGCGCTGGAGCAGCAGGCCGTGGATGAGGATTTCGACGTGGTCATCAACGCCACCGCCAGCAGCCTGGCCGGTGCCGAGGTGCCCGTGCCGGCCCGCGTGCTGCGGCCTGGCAGCCTGGCCTACGACATGATGTACGGCGCCGCAGCCCAGGGCTTCCTGCAATGGGCCGAGCAGCATGGCGCCCAGGCCCGCGACGGGCTGGGCATGCTGGTGGAGCAGGCCGCCGAATCGTTCGCGCTGTGGCGCGGCGTGCGCCCCCCGTCGGCCCAGGTGCTGAACGAGCTGCGCACCCATATTGCTCAAGGCGGCTGAGCGCTTTATGAAATCCCTGGCACGCGCCCTGCTGCTGGTGCTGTGCGCCGGCCTGCTGCTGCAGCTGTTCTTTGTGCTGCGCATTGCGCTGATGGTGGTGGTCGATCCTGAATCCACGGCCTTTCAGCGCTCCGAGGCCTGGCAGATGCTGCGCAGCTCCGAAGGCCTGCACTGGAGCCAGCAATGGCTGCCCTACGACCGCATCGCGCCCACGCTCAAGCGCGCCGTCATCGCCTCCGAAGATGACAGTTTCACCGAACACCACGGGGTGCAATGGGAGGCCATCGAGAAGGCCTGGCAGCGCAACCAGCGCGCCGAAGCCCGTGCCCAGAAGGCAGACAACGGCAAGGCGCCCAAGATCTACGGCGGCTCCACCATCACCCAGCAGCTGGCCAAGAACCTGCTGCTGTCGGGCGAACGCAGCCTGCTGCGCAAGGGCCAGGAACTGGTGCTGACCCAGCTGCTGGAACTGATGCTGAGCAAGCAGCGCATCCTGGAGATCTACCTCAACAGCGTGGAATGGGGCCAGGGCGTGTTTGGCGCGGAGGCTGCAGCCCGCCACTACTTCCGCAAGAGCGCCTCACAGCTCAGCGCGGCCGAGGCCGCACGCCTGGCCGTGATGCTGCCCCAGCCCAAGCGCTTCGAGAAGCTGCCCAACTCCGGCTATCTGCTGCAGCGCACGCGCACGGTCATGCAAAGAATGCCCAGCGCCGTCATCCCCTGAACGGCTACAGTCACGCCATGCGCATTCTTGGAATAGACCCCGGGCTGCAGACCACGGGATTCGGCGTGATCGACGTCGACGGCCACCGCCTGGCCTATGTGGCCAGCGGCACCATCCGCACCACCGGCATCGCGCTCGGCGACCTGCCGGGCCGGCTCAAGCTGCTGTTCGACGGCATCTCGGAAGTCGCCAGCCGCTACCAGCCCGACACCTCGGCCGTGGAAATCGTCTTCGTCAACGTCAACCCCCAGTCCACCCTGCTGCTGGGCCAGGCGCGCGGCGCCGCGCTCACGGCCCTGGTCAATGCGGGCCTGCCGGTCGCCGAATACACGGCACTGCAGATGAAAAAGGCCATGACCGGCCACGGCCGCGCGGCCAAGAGCCAGATCCAGGAAATGGTGCGCCGCCTGCTGCAACTGCCCGGCCTGCCCGGCACCGACGCAGCCGACGCCCTGGGCCTGGCCATCACCCACGCCCATGCGGGCGCCGCCATGTCGAAGATGGCCGAGGTCACGCAGCTGCAGCGCCGCCAGCACGCCGTCTACAAGGGCGGGCGCGTCTACTAGGACACCAGTGCTTGGCCACCCTGCTCGGCCCTGAGCCTGATCCATTGCGCGATCCGGGGGAACACATCGGATTGCGCATTGCCGGCCATCAGCAACCTGCTGTGGCTGTAGTCTTCGACAAAACCGGTGGCCTTGCCACACAGCACGAACTCCACATCCGTCCCGCCGAAGGCGCTTGCCAGCGCTTCGCACCCCTGCCAGGGTGCAATCAGACGGTCTCCAGCACCCGCCAGCGCCAGAACGGGGATACGCACCTGGGAGAGTGCCTGCAGGTAGTTCATGCCGTCATGTCCCACAAATTGGCGCTGGAGATTCCACTGACACCACTGGCGCATCAGTTGGCCGCTTTCCGCCTCGGGCCCCACCATGCGGTTGGCTGCCAGCCAGTTCCGGCGGCCTATCCACGCCAGGTAACCCCGGATCCTGGCCCAGGCCAGCGGTGTGGCGGCAGCATGGGTGGCCTGGGCGGCCAACAGCACGACACCCGCCAGATGGCCCCGGGCCACATCGGGATTGCGAGCGGCCCAGATGGCTGCCGCAATGCCGCCCCCGCTGTGGCCTATCAGGGTCAAAGGCCGGCCCCGCTCCTCGCTGCGGATGGCCTCGACGGCACTGGCGATGTCATGCCTGGCCACGGCTTCCAGATCATGGCCATGGCCGCAGGCCGGGTTCCGTCCATGGCTGCGCCAGCCGAAGAGCCAAGTGCCGAATCCCTGCGCCGCCAGATACGCACCGAGCCGGTCGCAGGATGCGGGGCCGGAGAAGGTGCCGTGCGTGATGGCCACGACAGGCCCCTGGGCGCAGCCGCTGCGCACCAGCACAAGGGTGTGGCCGTCGCCGGCCCGGATCCGAATTTCCTTCATGGCGGCCCGGCAGTCTCCGCAATGGCGGCAGCGCAGCCCATTCAGGACCTCAGACGATGCGCCCAAAAAACAGCACGGCGAAAAACGTCACGCCGGCAATCACGGTCCACTTGAGGATGATGAAGCCCCAGCGCTTGTAGTGCGGCCGGCCCGTGCCCAGGTAGAACGCGAAGGAGACGGCCGAGGCCAGCAGCAGCAGGGTGGCCAGCCAGCGGAAGATCAGCATGGCGGCGCTCGCCTCACCAGGCCCGCGCGGGCTGGGCGAAGCCCTTGGGTGCCTGGCGCTCGCTGTCGAAGCTGACCAGTTCCCAGGCGTCGGGCTGGGCCAGCAGGGCACGCAGCAACTGGTTGTTCATGCCGTGGCCCGAGCGGAAGGCGCTGTAGGCGGCCAGCAGCGGCCTGCCGATCAGGTACAGGTCACCGATGGCGTCGAGGATCTTGTGCTTGGCGAACTCGTCGTCGTAGCGCAGGCCGTCGCTGTTGAGCACCTTGTAGTCGTCCATGACGATGGCGTTGTCCATGCCGCCGCCCAGCGCCAGGCCATGGCTGCGCAGCATTTCCACGTCCTTGGTGAAGCCGAAGGTGCGCGCGCGTGCGATGTCGCGCGTGTAGTTGTCCTCGCCCATGTCGAACTCCACGCACTGGCCCGTGGAGTCCACGGCCGGATGGGCGAAGTCGATCTCGAAGCGCAGCTTGAAGCCGTGGTAGGGGTCGAAGCGCGCCCACTTGAGGTTCTGGCCCTCGCCCTCGCGCACCTCGACGGGGCGGATGACGCGGATGAAGCGCTTGGGAGCCTTTTGCAGCTCGATGCCCGCGCTTTGCAGCAGGAACACGAAGGAGGCGGAGGAGCCGTCGAGGATGGGCACTTCCTCGGCGGTGATGTCTATATAGATGTTGTCGAGCCCGAGGCCGGCAATGGCCGACATCAGGTGCTCCACGGTATGCACCTTGGCGCCGCCGGTGCCGATGGTGGAGGCCATGCGCGTGTCGGTGACGGCTTCGGCCGAGATCGGGATGTCCACAGGCTCCGGCAGGTCCACGCGACGGAACACGATGCCGGTGTCGGGCTGCGCGGGTCGCAGCGTCAACTCGACGCGCTGGCCGCTGTGCAGGCCCACGCCAACGGCACGGGTGATCGTCTTGATGGTGCGTTGTTGGAGCATCCGGCTATTTTAGAACGCGGCAGCCGTGCGCAGGGCATGGCCCTGGCACGGCTTTCGCTATCACGGCTATGCAGCGACCGTATGGGCCGCTGCTCAGTCAGCCTGCTTGCGCAGGAAGGCCGGGATTTCCAGATCGTCCATGCCGCCGGAGGCCAGGGCATCGACGCGGGCAGCGGCCTGCGTGCGGTTGGTACGCCAGACGCTGGGGACCGACATGTTGTTGGCATAGTCGGCACCGCCAGCGGCACCGCCCACCAGGCCGCCGGCTGCCGTGGCGGCACCCATGGAGGCCGAGGGCAGCTGGTAGCTCATGTTGTCGGTACCGGTGCGCAGACCGCCCTGCACCACCTGCATGTTCTGGCGGCGTGCGCTGGGGCGCGACAGGCCGGTGGCGACCACGGTGACGCGGATCTCGTCGCCCAGGGTGTCGTCGTAGGCGGCGCCGTAGATCACGTGCGCATCGGGCGAGGCATAGGCATTGATGGTGCTCATGGCCAGGCGCGACTCGGACAGCTTGAGGCTGCCCTTGGCGGCCGTGACCAGCACCAGCACGCCCTTGGCGCCCGACAGGTCGATGCCTTCCAGCAGCGGGCAGGCCACGGCCTGCTCGGCGGCGATGCGCGCGCGGTCGGGGCCGGCGGCCTTGGCCGTGCCCATCATGGCCTTGCCGGGCTCGCCCATGACGGTGCGCACGTCTTCGAAGTCGACGTTCACATGGCCGTACTCGTTGATGATCTCGGCAATGCCGCCCACGGCGTTCTTGAGAACGTCGTTGGCATGGGCGAAGGCCTCGTCCTGCGAGATGTCGTCACCCAGCACGTCCAGCAGCTTCTCGTTGAGCACGACGATCAGCGAATCGACATTGGCTTCGAGCTCGTTGAGGCCGCTGTCGGCATTGGCCATGCGTCGGCCGCCTTCCCACTCGAAGGGCTTGGTGACCACGCCCACGGTGAGAATGCCCATTTCCTTGGCCACGCGCGCGATCACGGGCGCAGCGCCCGTGCCCGTGCCGCCGCCCATGCCGGCCGTGATGAACAGCATGTGCGCGCCTTCGATGGCGGTGCGGATGTCGTCCTCGGCCATTTCGGCAGCCTCGCGGCCCTTGTCGGGCTTGCTGCCCGCACCCAGGCCGCTGCCACCGAGCTGGATGGTGCGGTGGGCGCTGCTGCGCAGCAGCGCCTGCGCGTCGGTGTTGGCGCAGACGAATTCCACACCCTGCACGTTGCGCGCAATCATGTGCTCGACGGCATTGCCGCCGCCGCCGCCAACGCCGATCACCTTGATCTGCGTACCCTGGTTGAATTCTTCAACTTCAATCATGTCGATGGGCATGTTGGTTCTCCTGTAGCTCTCTGTAAGTGGTCACCACCGTCTGGGGAAAATTCTGTCTTCTGTCCGGTATTCGGAAGCCGGTGGGCGGGCCGGTAATGCGCAGTCGATGAAAGCACATATCAAAAGTTCCCCACGATGAAGTCTTTGAAACGGCCAAAAGCGGTCTTCATCGACCCACTCTTTTGTGCCACCTTGAAACCGCGCAGGCGAGCCAGGCGGGCCTCTTCGAGCAATCCCATCACGGTGGCGGCGCGGGGTTGGGCCACCATGTCTGCCAGAGCGCTCGAATACTTGGGGATGCCGCGGCGCACGGGCTTGAGGAAGATGTCCTCGCCCAGTTCCACCATGCCCGGCATGACGGCGCTGCCGCCGGTCAGCACGATGCCCGAGGACAGAACTTCCTCGTAGCCGGAATCGCGCACCACCTGCTGCACCAATGAAAAGATCTCTTCCACGCGCGGCTCGATCACGCCGGCCAGCGCCTGCTTGCTGATCATGCGCGGGCTGCGGTCGCCCAGGCCCGGCACTTCGACCTGGGCATCGGGGTCGGCCAGCAGCTGCTTGGCATAGCCGCTTTCGACCTTGATGTCCTCGGCGTCCTTGGTCGGCGTGCGCAGCGCCATGGCGATGTCGCTGGTGATCAGGTCGCCCGCGATCGGGATGACGGCCGTGTGCCGGATGGCGCCGCCCGTGAAGATGGCCACGTCGGTGGCGCCCGCGCCGATATCGACCACGGCCACGCCCAGCTCGCGCTCGTCGTCGGTGAGCACGGCCTGGCTCGATGCCAGCGGGTTGAGCAGCAGCTGCTCGACCTCCAGGCCGCAGCGGCGCACGCACTTGATGATGTTCTCGGCCGCGCTCTGCGCGCCCGTGACGATGTGGATCTTGGCTTCCAGGCGGATGCCGCTCATGCCGATGGGCTCGCGCACTTCCTGGCCGTCGATCACGAATTCCTGCGGCTCGACCAGCAGCAGCCGCTGGTCCGAGGAGATGTTGATGGCCTTGGCCGTCTCCATCACCCGCGCCACGTCGGTGGCCGTGACTTCCTTGTCCTTGATGGCCACCATGCCGCTGGAGTTCAGGCCGCGGATGTGGCTGCCGGTGATGCCGGTGCACACGCGCTGGATCTTGCAGTCGGCCATCAGCTCGGCCTCTTTCAAGGCCTGCTGGATGCTCTGCACGGTGGCGTCGATGTTCACCACCACGCCACGCTTGAGTCCGTTGCTCGGGGCCACGCCGAGGCCGGCGAGCTTGAGTTCGCCGTTGTACAGGACCTCGGCGACCACGACCATGACCTTGGCCGTGCCGATGTCCAGTCCGACGATCACATCTTTGTATTCTCTTGCCATATCAGCATCCGCCCCCGGTTGGTTCTGTCCTGTCGCTGTGTCGCTGCATGGTGTGCGTGTACATAGGTCTTTCCTCCCTCGTCTTCAGCGTCGGGGACGCACTGCAGCCGGCGCCTTGGCCGTGCCGGTGGTCACACCGCGCAGCCTCAGCGCATATCCGTCTTCGTAGCGCAGGTCGGCCGACTCGATGGCGTCGGCCTTGCGCTTGTATTGGGTCGTGATCTGGGGCAGCGTGCGCACGAAGCGCTGCACGCGCTGCAGCACGGCTTCCACGCTGCCGCCACCCAGTTCGATCTGTGCATCATTGGCCAGCCTGAGCTGCCAGCTTCCGCGCGCATTGAGCGTGAGCCCGTCGATCTCCACATCCAGCGGCCCCAGCGCCGGCACCAGCAGCCGGTACATCTGCAGCATCTGCGGGGCGCTGTCCTCGGGGCCCTGCAGGCGCGGCAGGCCGTCGCGGTCGAGCTCGCCCAGGTTGGCCTCGAAGACCTCGCCAAAGCTGTTGATCAGGCCGGTGCCCGAATCGGGGCCCCAGAAGGCCTCGGCCACATGCTCGTGCAGGATGACGCGCAGGCTGTTGGGATAGTCGCGGCGCACCTGCGCCTCGCGCACCCAGGGCACCTGCTCGAATGCCGCCTTGGCCCCCTTGAGGTCCACGGTGAAGAAGTTGCCCGTGAGCACGGGCGCCACGTTGGCGCGCAGCGTCACCGTGTTGTTGTGCACCAGCTCGCCCTCGACCACGATGCGGCCGATGTTGAAGGCCGGGTGGCGCAGCGCCCACCAGCTCACCGCTGCCAGCCCCAGCGCAGCCACGCCCACGAACAGGACCGTGGCGGTCACGTTCATGAGCTTGACGTCGAAGGGGGCCGGCAGGGAGTAGCTCATGCGTGCTCCTGCTCCGGTTGCGCGGCGTCCAGCGCGGCGCTGGCCAGGATGCCCAGGCAGAGGTTCTCGTAGCTGACACCGATGGCACGGGCCGACATGGGCACCAGCGAGTGGCCCGTCATGCCTGGCGAGGTGTTGATCTCCAGCAGGAAGGGCTTGCGATCGCTGGCGCGGATCATGATGTCGGCGCGCGACCAGCCGCGGCAGCCCAGCGTGCGGAAGGCGCGCACGACGATGCGCCGGATCTCGGCCTCTTCCTCGGCAGGCAGTCCGCTGGGGCAGTGGTACTTGGTGTCGTCGGTGAAGTACTTGTTCTGGTAGTCGTAGTTGCCTTCGGGGGCGACGATGCGGATCACGGGCAGCGCATGGGCGCCCTCGCCGGTGCCGAGCACGGGGCAGGTGGTCTCGTCGCCCTCGATGAACTCTTCGCAGAGCACTTCGGGGTCGTAGCGAGAGGCCAGCACATAGGCCTGCTCGCATTCCTCGGCCGTCCAGACCTTGGTCAGGCCGATGGTCGAGCCCTCGCGCGAGGGCTTGACGATCATGGGTGCGCCCAGCGCCCGCAGCGCGGCGCGCGTCTCGCCTGCGCTGGCGACCAGACGCCAGTCCGGCGTGGGCAGGCCCTCGAAGCGCCAGATGCGCTTGGTCATGATCTTGTCCATGGCGATGCTCGAGGCCATCACGCCGGGGCCCGTGTACGGGATGCCCAGCAGCTCCAGCGCGCCCTGCACCGTGCCGTCTTCGCCGTAGCGGCCGTGCAGCGCGATGAAGCAGCGGTCGAACCCGTCCTTCTTCAACTCGCCCAGGTCACGCTCGGCGGGGTCGAAGGCATGGGCGTCCACGCCATGCGACAGCAGGGCCTTGAGCACGCCCGTGCCCGACATCAGCGAGACTTCGCGCTCGGCCGAGCGGCCGCCCAACAGCACGGCCACCTTGCCCAGGGCCTTGACATCGATCTGGGTGCCGAAGCTGCTCATTGCGCAGCTCCCTGCTGCGCCTGCAGCTCTTGTTTCTGAAGCATTTCAACCAACTTTCCGGGCACGGCGCCAATCGAGCCTGCCCCCATGCACAACAACACGTCGCCATCGCGGGCATTGACGGCAATGGCCGCCGGCAGCTCGGCAACGTTTTCCACAAACACCGGCTCGACACGGCCGGCCACGCGCAGGGCGCGTGTCAGCGAGCGGCCGTCGGCCGCCACCACGGGCGCCTCGCCGGCCGCATAGACCTCGGTCAGCAGCACGGCGTCGGCCAGGCCGATGACCTTGACGAAATCCTCGAAGCAGTCGCGCGTGCGGCTGTAGCGGTGCGGCTGGAATGCCAGCACCAGGCGACGGCCCGGGAAGGCGCCACGAGCGGCGGCCAGCGTGGCCGCCATCTCGACGGGGTGGTGGCCATAGTCGTCGATGACGGTGAAGCTGCCGCCGTCGGCAGTCGCCAGTTCGCCATAGCGCTGGAAGCGCCGGCCCACGCCCTTGAAGCTTTCGAAGGCACGCAGCAGCGCGTCGTCGGATATCTCCAGCTCCATGGCCACGGCCACGGCCGACAGCGCGTTGAGCACGTTGTGCTCGCCCGGCAGGCTCAGCACCACGTCCAGGTCGGGATAGCTCTGGCCGTTGCTGCGGCGCACCGTGAAATGCATGCTGCCAGCTTCGGCGCGCACGTTGAGGGCGCGCACCTGTGCGTCCTCGGCAAAGCCGTAGGTGGTCACGGGGCGGGCCACCTGGGGCAGGATCTCGCGCACGGCCGGACTGTCCACGCAGACGATGGCGCGGCCGTAGAACGGCATGCGATGCAGGAAATCGACGAAGGCGCCCTTGAGCCGGCCGAAGTCATGGCCGTAGGTTTCCATGTGGTCGGCGTCGATGTTGGTGACGACGGCCATCACGGGCAGCAGGTTCAGGAAGGAGGCATCGGACTCGTCGGCCTCGACCACGATGTAGTCGCCCTGGCCCAGCTTGGCGTTGGCGCCCGCGCTGTTGAGCTTGCCGCCGATGACGAAGGTCGGGTCCAGCCCGGCCTCGGCCAGCACGCTGGTCACCAGGCTGGTGGTCGTGGTCTTGCCATGGGCACCCGCGATGGCGATGCCCTGCTTGAAGCGCATGAGCTCGGCCAGCATGAGCGCACGCGGCACGACGGGGATCTTGTGCGTGCGCGCCGCGACCACCTCGGGATTGTCGGACTGCACGGCGGTGGAGGTGACGACGGCGTCAGCCCCTTCGATGTGCGCGGCCGCATGGCCGACGTGGGTGGCGATGCCCAGGCCGGCGAGCCGGCGCAGCGTGGCGCTATCGGACAGGTCCGAGCCCGAGATGGCGTAACCCAGGTTGTGCAGCACCTCGGCGATGCCGCTCATTCCGGCGCCGCCGATGCCGACGAAATGGATGTGATGAATGGCGTGCTTCATGCGGCCAGTTCCTCACAGGCGGCGACCACCTCGGCGGTGGCATCGGTCTTTTGCATTTTCTTGGCTTTTCCAGCGCGCTCCAGCAGCGTCGCACGCTGCATATTTTGTAGCATTTCGGCCAGACTTTGGGCAGTCAGTGCGCTTTGTTGCATCAACCATCCACCACCGGCATCGACCAGGAAACGCGCGTTCGTGGTCTGGTGGTCGTCCACGGCGGACGGGAAGGGCACATAGATGGCTGCGGCGCCCACGGCCGCGATCTCGGTGACCGTGCTGGCACCGGCGCGGCAGACGATGACATCAGCCTCGGCAAAGGCGCGCGCCGTGTCGTCGATGAAGGGCGTGAGCTCGGCCGCGACGCCTGCGGCGGCATAGTTGGCGCGCAGCGCATCGATCTGCGCGGCGCCGCTTTGGTGCAGCACGACGGGCCGCACATCGGCAGGAATCAGGGCCAGCGCCTGGGGCACGATCTCGTTGAGCGCCTTGGCGCCCAGGCTTCCGCCCACCACCAGCAGGCGCAGCGGACCGCTGCGGCCCGCAAAGCGCTGCTCGGGTGCAGGCTGCTCGGTGAAGGCCTGGCGCAAGGGGTTGCCGACCCAGCGGCCCTTGGGGAACACGTTGGGGAAGGCGGTGAAGATGCGGTGGGAGACGCTCGCCAGCACCTTGTTGGCCATGCCGGCCACGGAGTTCTGCTCATGCAGCACCAGGGGCTTGCCGGCCAGCACGGCCATCATTCCACCGGGGAAGCTGATGTAGCCACCCAGACCGACCACCACGTCGGGCTTGACGCGGCGCACCACGGCCAGCGCCTGCCAGAAGGCACGCAGCAGGCGCATGGGCAAAAAGGCCAGGGTCATGATGCCCTTGCCGCGCACGCCCGAGAACTCGATGGTCTCCAGCGGGAAGCCCTGGGCCGGCACGATGCGCGACTCCATGGAGCCGGGCGCGCCCAGCCAGCGCACGTTCCAGCCGCGCTCGCGCAGGGCCTGGGCCACGGCCAGGCCCGGGAAGATATGTCCGCCCGTGCCGCCGGCCATGATCAGGGCCGTGCGCTGGCGTTGCGTGCCTTGGGAGATGGGCTGCTGTGTCATGCATGCCCTCCCTTCATCAGCAACTTGTTCTCGTAGTCCACCCTTAACACCACCGCTATCGCTATCAGATTCATCAGAATGGCCGAGCCGCCGAAACTCATCAGGGGCAGCGTCAGCCCCTTGGTCGGCAGCGCGCCCAGGTTCACGCCCATGTTGATGAAGGCCTGGAAACCCATCCAGATCGCAATGCCCTCGGCCACCAGGCCGGAGAACACCCGGTCCAGCGCAATGGCCTGCCGCCCTATGAGCATGATGCGGCGCGTCAGCCACAGGAAGGTGACGGCGATCAAGAGCACGCCGACCAGGCCGAATTCCTCGCCGATCACGGCCAGCAGAAAGTCGGTGTGCGCCTCGGGCAGCCAGTGCAGCTTCTCGACGCTGCGGCCCAGGCCCACGCCGAAGATCTCGCCGCGACCGATGGCGATCAGCGCATGCGACAGCTGGTAGCCCTTGCCCAGGGCGTGCTTTTCATCCCAGGGATTGAGGTAGGCAAAGATGCGCTCGCGCCGCCATTCGGAGGTGGCGATGATCAGCACGAAGGCCAGCACCACCAGGGCCGCGATCAGGAAGAACATGCGCGCATTCACGCCGCCCAGGAACAGGATGCCCATGGCGATCACCACGATCACCATGAAGGCGCCCATGTCGGGCTCGGCCAGCAGCAGCACGCCGACCAGCACCACGGCCAGCCCCATGGGCAGCACGGCGCGGAAGAAGCGCTCCTTGACCTCCATCTTGCGCACCATGTAGTCGGCCGCATAGATGAGCACGGCGAACTTGGCCAGTTCGGACGGCTGGAAATTCATGATGCCCAGCGACAGCCAGCGCCGCGCGCCGTTGACCACGGTGCCCACGTGCGGGATCAGCACGGCCACCAGCAGGACCAGGGACACCAGGAAGAGCTTGCGCGCCATGCGCTCCCAGGTGGCCATGGACACCTGGAAGGCCAGCAGCGCGCCGACGAAGGCCATGCCGATGGACATGGCATGGCGCATCAGGAAATGGGTGGGCGCGATCTTGCCGAAGCGCGGATTGTCCGGCATGGCGATCGACGCCGAATACACCATGATCAGGCTCCAGGCCAGCAGGCCTATGACCACCCAGATCAGGGCCTGGTCCAGGCCGAGCACGCTAGCCGGCGTCTGCGTGGGTCGGTGGTACTGGGGTCCCCCCAGGCGCACGGGCAGCACGTCGATGGCCTTCTCCTGCGCACCTCCGAACCAGGAGCGCATGCGGCCCAGGACCTGCGATACGGCGGTCATGCAGCACCTCCGAGTTCATGCCCGGCATCCAGCGCCAGCGCGCGCACGGCATCGACGAACTGGTGGGCCCGGTCCTCGTAGTTGCGGAACATGTCCAGGCTGGCACAGGCGGGCGACAGCAGCACGGCATCGCCCTCATGGGCGCGCGAAGCGGCCAGCTCCACGGCGTCGGCCATGGTGGTGGCATCGACCAGGGGCACGCCGCAGTCCTGCAGGGCGGCGCGGATGCGGCCGGCGTCGCGGCCGATCAGCACGGCCGTGCGCACATGACGCGACACGGGCGCGACCAGCGGAGAGAAATCCTGGCCCTTGCCGTCGCCACCCAGGATGACCACGATGCGGTGGTCAGGTCCCAGGCCGGACAGCGCGGCCACGGTGGCGCCCACGTTCGTGCCCTTGCTGTCGTCGTAGTACTCCACGCCGTTGACGCGGCCAATGGGCTGGACGCGGTGCGGCTCGCCCCGGTATTCACGCAGTCCATAGAGCAGCGGCGCCAGCGTGCAGCCGCCCGCGCTGGCCAGGGCCAGGGCAGACAGGGCGTTGATGGCGTTGTGCCGGCCGCGGATGCGCAGTGCGTCGGCAGGCATGAGGCGCTGGATGTACAGGTCTTCGGCGTTCTTGCCCTTGGCGGTTTCGTCGGCCTCATGGGCGCGCACCAGCCACGTCATGCCGCTGACCACTTCCAGGCCGAAGTCGCCGGGGCGGCGCGGCATGTCGCCGCCGAAGGTGATGTGGGCGCGCTGCTGGGGCTTTTGGCGCTTGCCCGGCGGCACCACGGGCGCCGGCAGCATGCGCATGACCTCGGGGTCTTCGCGGTTGAGCACCATGGTGCCGCTGCTGCCGAAGATGCAGGCCTTGGCATCGGCATAGGCGCGCAGGCTGCCGTGCCAGTCCAGATGGTCCTGGGTGATGTTGAGCACGGCGGCGGCCGTGGGCTCGAACATCTGCACGCCATCGAGCTGGAAGCTGGACAGCTCCAGCACCCAGGCCTGGGGCAGCGTTTCGGCATCGATGGCCTGGGTCAGCGTGTCCAGCAGCGTGGGGCCGATATTGCCGGCCACGGCCACGCGCAAGCCCGCATGCTCCAGCAGTTGGCCGGTCAGCGAGGTGACCGTGGTCTTGCCATTGGTCCCGGTGATGCCCAGCACCGTGGGACGGTAGCCATGGGCTGCGGCCAGGGCCTTGAGCGCCATGGCGAAGAGATCGAGCTCGCCGCCCACGGGCAGGCCCTGGGCGCGCGCGGTATCGACCACGGGCGCCACGGCGGCCGGGCTCAGGCCGGGCGAGCGGTAGACCAGGCCCAGGCTCTGGCCGTCCACCAGCTGCGCCGTGAACTCGCCGGGCACGAAGCGCACCTGAGGCAATTCGGTGGACAGCTGCTGCAGCTGCGGCGGTGCCTGGCGCGTATCGGCCACGATGACTTCGGCGCCGCAGCGCACGCACCAGCGTGCCATGGCCAGGCCCGAAGCGCCCAGACCCAACACGAGCACGCACTGGCCCTGCAGGTGCTGGACCTGCTCGCCGGGCCAGCCGGCAGCCACGGGCGGCAGCACCTGTTCGGATTCAACAGCCTCTTCGGCGGCAAGGGGCGTGACCTCGGCGTCCGACGAGTCGGAGATGCTGGGGTCCGCAAAGATCTGGGCCACGAAGGCGGCAGCATCCTTGGCCGCCGTCAGCGTGGCGATGTCGGGCACGGGCTCGGTAAGGGCCACAGGCACCGGCGGCACCTGCGGCACCTCGGCGGCCGGAAGCTCCGCCTCGCCGTCGCCGGCTGGCACGGGAGCCGGTGAATCGTCCAGGACCGGATCCGCAACCACCTGCCCCTCGGGAGCGAGGCCGGGCATTCCGGCCGGCTCCGCCAGCTCGACAAGCTCGGCAGGGGACGCCGGCACGGCGGGCTCGGTGGCCGGCAGTGCGTGGAGGTCGGTCTTGAAGTCTTCGGTGTTCATGCACTCACCTCAGCTTCAGCGTGGACAGGCCCAGCAGGCACAGCAGCATGGTGATGATCCAGAAGCGGATCACGACCTGGGTCTCCTTCCAGCCACTCTTTTCGAAGTGGTGGTGCAGCGGCGCCATCTTGAGCAGGCGGCGGCCCTGGCCATAGCGCTTCTTGGTGAACTTGAACCAGGTGACCTGCAGCATCACCGACAGCGCCTCCACAACGAAGATGCCCCCCATGATGGCCAGCACGATTTCCTGGCGCACGATGACGGCAATGGTGCCCAGCGAGGCGCCCAGCGCCAGCGCACCCACGTCGCCCATGAACACCTGGGCCGGGTGGGCGTTGAACCAGAGGAAGGCCAGGCCCGCGCCGGCCATGGCCGCGCAGTACACCAGCAGCTCGCCCGAACCCGGGATGTGCGGGAACAGCAGGTACTTGGCGTAGCCGGCATTGCCGGTGACGTAGGCGAAGATGCCCAGGGCCGAGCCCACCATGATCACGGGCATGATCGCCAGGCCGTCCAGCCCGTCGGTCAGGTTCACGGCATTGCTGGCGCCCACGATGACCAGGTAGGTCATGATCACGAAGCCCAGCACGCCCAGCGGGTAGCTGACTTCCTTGAAGAAAGGCACGAGCAGGCCCGCCTTGGGCGGCAGGTCCAGCGCAAAGCCGGACTGCACCCAGGTGACGAACAGCTCGAAGACCTGGGCATTGGAGTTCTCGGAAATGCAGAACACCAGGTACAGCGCGGCCAGCAGGCCGATGACGGACTGCCAGAAATACTTCTCGCCCGAGCGCATGCCTTCGGGGTCCTTGTTGACCACCTTGCGCCAGTCGTCCACCCAGCCGATGGTGCCAAAGCCCAGCGTGACCAGCAGCACGATCCAGACGAAGCGGTTGGACAGGTCGAACCACAGCAGCGTGGAAACGGCAATGGACAGCAGGATCAGCGCCCCGCCCATGGTGGGCGTGCCGCTCTTGGCCAGATGGGTCTCCATGCCGTAGCCGCGCACGGGCTGGCCGATCTTGAGCGAGGTCAGCATGCGGATCAGGCGCGGCCCGGCCAGCAGCCCGATGACCAGGGCCGTGAGCGCGGCCATCACGGCGCGCATCGTGAGGTACTGGAAGACGCGCAGAAAGCCGAACTCGGGGGACAGGCCCTGCAGCCATTGGGACAGCATCAGCAGCATGCGGCCTCCTTCTTGCAACCGTCATCCTTGCCGGCCGCCTCGACCGCCTGAACCACCTGCTCCATCTTCATGAACCTCGAACCCTTGACCAGAATGCTGCCCACCTCGGGCAGCGCGGCACAGGCTGCCTGCTGCAGCGAGGCCATGTCTTCGAAATGCCGCGCACCTGCACCGAATGCGGTGGCGGCGGATGTGCTTTGCGCGCCCAGCGTGAACAGCCGGGCAATGCCCAGGCTGCGCGCCAGCGCGCCCGCCTCGGCATGGAATTGCGGCCCCTGGTCGCCGACCTCGCCCATGTCGCCCAGCACCAGCAGCTGGGGAGCGGGCAGTTCGCGCAGCACCTCGATGGCCGCGGCCACCGAGTCGGGGTTGGCGTTGTAGCTGTCGTCGATCACGGTAACCGTGCGGCCCTGCACCGAAACGCCCAGTGCGCGCGAGCGGCCCTGCACGGGCTCGAACACGCTCAGGCCGCGTGCAATGTCGGCCAGCGGCACACCGGCTGCCTGGGCGCAGGCCGCAGCGGCCAGCGCATTGCGCACGTTGTGGCGGCCGGCAATGTGCAGGCGCACCGGGGCTTCGCCCTCGGGCGTGACCAGGGTGAACTGCCAGGCATTGCCCAGCCACAGCGCATCGCGCGCATGGACCTGGGCGCCATCGGCAGACTCGCCGAACAGCAGGCACTGGCGCGCAGCGGCCAGCTCGCGCCACAGCGGCGTGTAGGTGTCGCCGGCCGGGAACACGGCCACGCCGTCGGCGGGCAGGGACAGCAGCACGCTGCCGTTCTCGCGCGCCACGGCCTCGACCGTGTGCATGAATTCCTGGTGCTCGCGCTGCGCGTTGTTGACCAGGGCCACCGTGGGCTGGCCGATGGCGGCCAGCTCGGCAATCTCGCCGGGATGGTTCATGCCCATCTCCAGCACGGCCACGCGGTGCTGGGCGGTCATGCGCATCAGGCTCAGCGGCAGGCCGATGGAGTTGTTGAAGTTGCCGCGCGTGGCCAGGGCCGCCTCGCCCGCATGGGCGCGCAGGATGGAGGCCACCATCTGCGTGACCGTGGTCTTGCCGTTGCTGCCGGTGACGGCAATCAGCGGCAGCGCAAAGCGCGCGCGCCAGGCCGTGGCCAGCGCGCCCAGGGCGGCCAGCGAATCGGGCACCTCGATGCCGGACAGGCCTGCGGCCTCCAGGCCGCCATGGGCCAGGGCTGCGGCAGCGCCGGCCTCGCGGGCCTGGGCCAGGAACTGGTTGGCATCGAAACGCTCGCCCTTCAAGGCGACGAACAGATCCCCGGCCTGCAGCGTGCGGGTGTCGGTGTGCACCCGCGTGAGCACGGCCTGGCCGTTGCCGACCAGCCGTGCCTGGGGGATATGCGACTGGATCAGCTCCAGCGCTTGTTGCAAGGTCATCATGACCGCTTCTTTCCTTCGCGGGCCGCCAGCGCCTTGTGCGCCTCGGCCATGTCGGAGAACGGATGGCGCTGGCCCGCCGTCTCCTGGTAGTCTTCATGTCCCTTGCCGGCGATCAGCACCACGTCGCGTTCACTGGCGTGCGCAATCGCCTGGGCGATGGCCGCTGCGCGATCGGCCTGGGACTGCAGGTTCTCGCCAGGCTGCATGCCGGCCAGGATCTGGTCGATGATGCGGTCGGGCACTTCGCTGCGCGGGTTGTCGCTGGTGACCAGCACACAGTCGGCATTCTTCTGGGCGGCCTGCCCCATGAGCGGCCGCTTGGTGGCATCGCGGTCGCCGCCGCAGCCGAACACGCACCACAGCCGGCCACGGCGCTGCTCGGCGGCCGGGCGCAGGGCACGCAGGGCCTTGTCCAGCGCATCGGGCGTGTGGGCGTAGTCCACGGCCACCAGCGGCTGGCCGGGCTGGACGATCTGCTGCATGCGGCCGGGCACGGGCTCCAGGTGGGCGCAGGCCGCAACGGCCTGGTTCAGGGTCAGGCCCAGGCAGCGCAGCGCGGCCAGCACGCCCAGCAGGTTGGATACGTTGTACTGGCCCACCATGCGCGTGTGCATGCGCAGGCTGTGGCCGGCCTCGATCACGGTGAAGCTCAGGCCCTCGGCACCCAGCGCAATGTCCTTGGCCTGCAGGCGCGCCGCGCCTTCGATGGAAATGCTCCAGACGTCGAGCGCGGCAGGCTGATTGCGCGACTGCAGCGTGGCCCACAGGCGTGCGCCATGCGCGTCGTCCACATTGACGACGGCGGCCTGCAGGCCGGGCCAGTCGAACAGCGCGGCCTTGGCATCCCAGTAGGCCTGCATGCTGCCGTGGTAGTCGAGGTGGTCCTGCGTGAAATTGGTGAACAGCGCCACGCGGATGCGCGTGCCGTCCAGCCGGTGCTCGACGATGCCGATGGACGAGGCCTCGATGGCGCAGGCCGCCAGGCCCGCATCGGCGTACTCGCGGAACGCGCGCTGCAGCCGCACCGGATCGGGTGTGGTCATGCCCGTGGATTCCATGGCGGGCGGAATGCCCACGCCCAGCGTGCCCACCAGGGCGCAGCCGCTGCGTTCCTGCAGCTTCACCTGGGCCAGCGCGTGCGCCAGCCACCAGGCGGTGGTGGTCTTGCCATTGGTGCCGGTCACGGCCAGCACATCGATCTGGGCGCTGGGATGCTGGAACCACTGGTCGGCGATCAGGCCCGTGGCGGCCTTGAGGCCGGGCAGCGCCGCGATGTGCTCGCCGGAAAAACCGAAGGCTTCGACGCCCTGCGCTTCGACCAGGCAGGCCATGGCACCGCGCTCCAGGGCCGAGGCCACATGGGCGCGGCCATCAGTGGCCGCGCCGGGCCAGGCGATGAAGGCGTCGCCGGGCCGGACCTTGCGGCTGTCGGTCTGCAGCGTGCCGCTGCCTTGCAGGCGGGCGGCCAGCCATTGGACAGCCTCGGTGGCCGTGGACAGCACCCGCAGGGCTTGGGAGGAACTCATAGCGAGGGCTCCTCCACGGGGTTGGCGACGATCAAGGGCTTGACTTCCATATCGGGCTGCACGCCCATCAGGCGCAGCGTCTGCTGCACCACTTCGCTGAACACGGGTGCCGCCACGGTGCCGCCGTAGATGGTGCCGGCACTGGGCTCGTCCACCATCACGGCGACGATGATGCGCGGGTTCTCGATGGGCGCCATGCCCGTGAACCAGGCGCGGTACTTGCCGGCGGCATAGCCCTTGCCCTGCTGCTTGCGGGCCGTGCCCGACTTGCCGCCCACCGAGTAGCCGATGGTCTGGGCGCGCTGGCCCGTGCCGCCGGGGCCGGCCGCCAGGGCCAGCATCTTGCGCACTTCATTGGCCGTGCGCGGAGAGAACACGGGCACGCCCACGGGCGGCTCGTCGGTCTTGACCATGGTGGCCGGGATCACGCGCCCGCCGTTGGCAAAGACGGTGTAGCTGCGCGTCATCTGCAGCAGGCTGGCGGACAGGCCGTAGCCATAGCCCATGGTGGCCTGCTCCACCGGCCTCCAGGTCTTGTAGGGACGCAGGCGACCGCTGGCGGCGCCGGGGAAGGAGATCTGCGGCTTCTGGCCGAAGCCCACGGCCGAGAAGGTTTCCCACATTTCCTTGGCCGGCATCTGCAGCGCGATCTTGGTCGTGCCCACGTTGCTGGACTTCTGGATCACGCCGGCCACGGTGAGCAGGCCGTAGTTGTGGGTGTCGGAAATCGTCGAGCCCGTGACGTTGACGCGGCCCGGCGTGGTGTCGATGGGCGTTTCCGGCTTGAAGCGGCCCGACTCCAGCGCCAGGCCGATGGTGATGGGCTTCATGGTCGAGCCGGGCTCGAAGGTGTCGGTGATGGCGCGGTTGCGCAGCTGCTCGCCCGTCAGGTTCTTGCGCTTGTCGGGCACGTAGCTGGGGTAGTTGGCCAGGGCCAGCAATTCGCCGGTGTGCGCATCCATGACCACCACGCTGCCCGCCTTGGCCTTGTGCGCGATGACCTGCTCCTTGAGCTTCTGGTAGGCGAAGTACTGGACCTTGCTGTCCACGGACAGCTGGATGTCGCGGCCGTCCTGAGGCGGCACTTCCTCGCCCACGCCCTCGACCACGCGGCCCAGGCGGTCCTTGATCACGCGGCGCGAGCCGGGCTTGCCGCCGAGCTCCTTGTCGAAGGCCAGCTCCATGCCTTCCTGGCCATGGTCTTCCACATTGGTGAAGCCCACGATGTGGGCGGCCGATTCGCCTTCCGGGTACTGGCGCTTGTATTCCTTGCGCTGGTAGATGCCCTTGATGTTGAGGGCATGGATCTGCTGGCCAACGTCCCAGTCGAGCTGGCGCTTGATCCAGACGAAGGTCTTGTCCTCGTCGGCCAGCTTTTCCATCAGCGCGGGCAGCGGCATCTCCATGAGCGCGGCCAGCTGCTTGAGCTTGGCCTTGACCTCGGGGTCGTCCTGCTCGACATCTTCGGGAATGGCCCAGATGCTGGCGGCCGGCACGCTGGAGGCCAGGATCAGTCCATTGCGGTCCAGCAGGCGGCCACGGTTGGCCGGCAGCTCCAGCGTGCGCGCAAAGCGCACCTGGCCCTGGCGCTGGAAGAAGTCGTTGCCGAACACCTGCACGTAGGCTGCGCGCGCGCCCAGGCCGACAAAGCCCAGGCCCAGCATGGCCACGATCATCTTGCTGCGCCACAGGGGTGTCTTGGACGCCAGCAGCGGGCTGGAGGTGTAGAGCACGCTGCGCGTCATGGAGCCACTCCGGTGCGCGCATCGTCATTGACGTACTGGGCGATGGCCGGCGTGGCCGGCTTCATCTGCAGGCGCTCGCGCGCCATGACCTCGATGCGCTGTGGCGTGGCCTGGGCGCGCTTTTCCACCTGCAGGCGCTGCTGCTCGGTGGCCAGGCGGCGCGACTCGGCCACGGCACGGTCCAGTTCGGTGAACAGGCGGCGCGATTCGTACTGGTTGTGCACCAGGAAGATGGCGCTGGCCATCACCGCCAGCAGCAGCACGAGGTTCAGGCGCAGCATGCCACGCCCTCCTCTTGCGCCAGACGGTGCGTGCGCTTCATGCAGGCACCCCGGTGCGGCGGGCCACGCGCATCACGGCCGAGCGCGAGCGTGCATTGGCGGCGACCTCGGCCTCGCTGGGCTTGATGCGGCCCAGCGCTTCAAGACGCATGGGCGTGGGCACGGCAAAGGGTGCGCGCCGGTCATAGACTTCCTTGGAGTGCTTGGCGATGAACTGCTTGACGATGCGGTCCTCCAGCGAGTGGAAGCTGATCACCACCAGGCGTCCGCCCGGCGCCAGCACGCGCAGGCTGGCCTCTAGCGCCTGTTCGAGCTCTTCAAGCTCGGCATTGATGAAAATCCGAAGAGCCTGGAATGTGCGTGTCGCTGGGTTCTGCCCAGCCTCGCGGGTCCGGACCGCGCCAGCCACGAGCTCGGCAAGCTCCGCGGTGTTGCGAAGGGGCCCCTGGCTTTCGCGCCGAGCAACAATCGCCTTTGCAATGGGGCCAGCAAACCGTTCTTCGCCGTAGTCACGTATCACCTCCGCAATCTGCTGGGCATCGGCTTCCGCCAGCCAGTCCGCCACGCTCTGGCCGCGCGTGGTGTCCATGCGCATGTCCAGCGGACCCTCGAAGCGGAAGCTGAAGCCACGCTCGGGGTTGTCGATCTGGGGAGAGCTCACGCCCAGGTCCATCAGCACGCCCTGCACGCTGCCGGCCGGCAGCTCGCTGAGGTGGCGAAACCCTTCGTGCCGAATCGAAAAACGCGCATCGGTGATGCGCGCTGCCTCTTCGATCGCGTCCGGGTCCTTGTCGAACGCCAGCAAGGCCCCATCCGGCCCCAGCCGCTGCAGGATGCGCCGGGAATGCCCGCCTCGCCCGAAGGTCGCGTCCACCCATTGCCCGGCAACGGGCTGTGCGGCGCCGTCCAGCAGCGCATCGACGGCCTCGTCGAGCAAAACGGTGATGTGTTGCAACGGCTGATTCAAGAAAACGCCTCTTTCCTAGAAAGCAAAATCCTGGAAGGCCGCAGGCATTTCTTCCTGCATGGCCTTCGCTTCATGTGCCTCATAAGTGGCCTTGTCCCACAGCTCGAAATGGTTGCCCATGCCCAGCAGCACGACCTCCTTGGTCAGACCCACGGCTTCACGCAGCTCGGGCGACACCAGCACGCGGCCGGTGGCATCCATGTCCACGTCCATGGCGTTACCCAGGAAGATGCGCTTCCACCACTGCGCCGACATGGGCAGCTGCGCGATCCGCTCGCGAAACTGCAGCCACTCCGTGCGCGGGAACAGCATCAGGCAACCGTGGGGATGTTTGGTGAGGGTGACCTGGCCCTGGGCCATGGCCACAAGGGCGTCGCGATGCCGGGTCGGCACAGACAGCCGCCCCTTTCCATCGAGATTCAGCGAGGACGCCCCTTGAAACACGGTCAGTCACCCCGGTCGGTTGGAGCCATCGCGTCCCGGAAATCGGGGCACAAAGGCAACTTTCACCACTTAATTGCACTTTTTTGCACTGTAGCAGCAATTTGGTGTTTCACAACCCGGGAATGGACAATTATTTGCAATGAAATCAACAACTTAGAAGCCGAATGCAATGTGAGTGGTGACAAAAATCCCTGGCTTTACAAGTACTTAGAGGACTGACTGCAAGTGATCTCTCAAAGCCTGCACGCAATTGCAACGATTCAATTCGCTGGCGACCGGTTGCAACTCGGGCAACCCTCCTACAAAAAGTGACTGCCCGGCAATGCGGGCAGTCACTTCGGTGGCGGCTGCGCGGCAGCCGGCCCGTTTCAGAGGATGAAGCGCGAGAGGTCTTCGTCCTGGCTCAGGGACTGCAGACGCTGGTCCACGTAGGCCGCGTCGATGGAGATGGTCTGGCCGGACAGATTGGCCGCGTCGAAGCTGACCTCGTCCAGCAGGCGCTCGAGCACGGTGGACAGGCGGCGCGCGCCGATGTTCTCGGTGCGCTCGTTGACATCGAAGGCGATGCCGGCGAGCCGGGTGATGCCTTCGGGCGTGAATTCCAGCGTGACGCCTTCGGTGGCCAGCAGCGCCTGGTACTGCTTGACCAGGGAGGCATGGGTCTGGGTGAGGATGGCCTCGAAGTCCTGGACCGACAGCGAGTCCAGCTCCACGCGGATCGGGAAGCGCCCCTGCAGTTCGGGGATGAGGTCGCTGGGCTTGGACAGGTGGAAGGCGCCCGAGGCGATGAACAGGATGTGGTCGGTCTTGACCACGCCGTACTTGGTGGAGACGCTGGTGCCTTCGACCAGGGGCAGCAGGTCGCGCTGCACGCCCTGGCGCGAGATGTCGGAGCCGCTGGTTTCCTGGCGCGTGGCCACCTTGTCGATCTCGTCGATGAAGACGATGCCGTTCTGCTCGGCATTGGCGATGGCGCGGGTGCGCACGTCTTCCTCGTTGACCAGTTTTGCCGCTTCCTCGTCGGTCAGCAGCTTCATGGCCTCGGCAATGCGCAGTTTGCGCGTCTTGCGCTTTTCCTGGCCCATGTGGCTGAACATGCCGCGCAGCTGCTCGGCCATCTCTTCCATGCCCTGGGGACCCATGATCTGCACCTGGGGCGGCGCGTCGGCGACATCGATCTCTATTTCCTTGTCGTCGAGCTGGCCCTCGCGCAGCTTCTTGCGGAAAACCTGGCGTGCCGTGTTGTCGGCGGCCACCTCGCCGCTGCGGGCCTGGGGCACGAGCACGTCGAGGATGCGGTCCTCGGCCGCGTCTTCGGCGCGCAGGCGCAGCTTCTTCATGTCGGCCTCGCGCGTCTGCTTGACGGCCACCTCGGCCAGGTCGCGGATGATGGCATCCACGTCCTTGCCCACGTAGCCCACTTCGGTGAACTTGGTGGCCTCGACCTTGATGAAGGGGGCATCGGCCAGCCGCGCCAGGCGGCGCGCGATCTCGGTCTTGCCCACGCCTGTGGGGCCGATCATGAGGATGTTCTTGGGCGTGATCTCCTGGCGCAGGCCGTCGGCCACGTTCTGGCGGCGCCAGCGGTTGCGCAGCGCGATGGCCACGGCGCGCTTGGCGCCAGCCTGGCCGACGATGTGGCGGTCCAGTTCGGAGACGATCTCCTGGGGGGTCATGGCAGAGGACATGGTGTGTATTCGATGCATTGCGCCGCCAGCCCCGTTGCCTGGCCGCTGGCGACTGTGAGTTTCAATGCCGTGCGTTTCGATCGCCGGCCTGCTGGGCAAGCCGGCGCCGCGCGGGTGTCAGAGCGTCTCGACCGTGTGGTGCATGTTGGTGTAGATGCACAGCTCGCCGGCGATGGCCAGCGACTTGCGCACGATCTCCTCGGCCGACAGCTCGGTATTGGTCAGCAGCGCCTTGGCCGCCGAGTGCGCATAGGCGCCGCCCGAGCCGATGGACACGATGCCCTGCTCGGGCTCCAGCACGTCGCCGTTGCCGGTGATGATCAGCGAGGCCGATGCGTCGGCCACGGCCAGCATGGCCTCCAGACGGCGCAGCACGCGGTCGGTGCGCCAGTCCTTGGTCAGCTCGATGGCTGCGCGCGTCAGGTGGCCCTGGTGCTTTTCCAGCTTGGCCTCGAAGCGCTCGAACAGCGTGAAGGCGTCTGCCGTGGCGCCGGCAAAGCCGGCAAGCACCTTGCCGTGGTAGAGCTTGCGCACCTTGCGCGCCGTGCCCTTGACGACGATGTTGCCCAATGTGACCTGGCCATCGCCACCGATGGCGACCTGCACGCCTTCGGGGGTCTGCCGGCGCACGCTGATGATGGTGGTGCCGTGATACTGTTCCATAGCGGTGCCAGATGAGGGCGAAGGCGGCCTTCTCAAGGGCCTGCTCAAAGAATGCCCACGCGCTCTTCGCGGCGGGTGCGCCGTCCTGCCGGAAGAGGTGTGGCGCAGCCGCTGCGCGGCAGGATCAGTCCCGCCGTGGAGTGACCTGCGCGTGCTCCTGGATGCCGATCACATTGAAGAACACCGCCACCAGCTGGTGCAGCTGGCCGAACTGCAGCACATGGCCCAGCGACTGCATGTGGGCAGCCCAGTTGAGCACGGAGCCGGCTGCCGCAAAGTCCATGCGCACCAGTTGGGTGCAGTCGATGAACACGGGCTCGCCCAGGCTGGCCCCCTCCTGCACCGGGTCCAGCCAGGTGGAGGCATCGCCTTCAATGGTGCCGGCCAGCGCAAATCGCACGGCGTCCGCCGTGGCAGCAATGCCTGCCTGCAGGGGCGCATCCGCGCCCTCGGTTTCGACGGCTTGCGTCAGGCACTGGCAGACCGGGTCCACCCACGAGGGAGGCGAGACCTCATAGGTGACGCAGTAGTCCAGCGCCACCAGCTCGAAATCATCCTGCCGGTTCATCAAACGCAGCACCGCCATGCGCAACCGCCACCACAGCGTATCCACGCTGGAATCGCCCGAGGGAGCCAGCGTGCCCAGCAGCGCCAGCAGCCGGTCCGCATTGAGCAGCACGAACACGCCCTGTGAGCCCGCCCATTGCTGCAGCAGCGCCTCCAGGGGCGTGGCCGCCGCATCGTCGATGCCGGCCACGGCAGCCCAGTCCAGGCTCCAGGGGCTGGAAGCCTTGGCCTGGGAGGCCTTCAGCGCCGTCACGGCACTCGGCGTGATCTGTGCAGGTGCGCTCCAGCGCCAGCCACGCCCTGCCGCTGCGCCCGGCATGGACACCACGGGGGCGGTGCGCTGTTGCGGCATCGCAAACCATTGGGGAGCGGAGCGGCCGAAGCGCGCCGCGAATTCGATGCCCGCCTTGTCGAACTGCAGCGGGCGGTCGGCCGCACGGTACAGGTCCAGCAAGGCCAGCCAGACCGGCAGCTGCGCGGGAACATCGCGCCGGTCGATCAGCTCCAGCATGCCCTGCTCGGCACCATCCACCTCGCCATTGGCAAAGAGGATGGCCGGCTCTTCCAGGTCGGGATCGTGCTCGAACACCACGAAGCAGGGCGGCACCATGTCCATGGGCTGCGGCGGAGAGACCTCGGTGGCCGCGAAGGCGGGCAGGAAATCGGTTGCCCCCTCCAATGGCCGCAGGGGGCGGGCCATGGGCATGGGGTCAATGATGGGAGCCGTCGAGACGGAGGGCACCTGCGGCGCAGGTGCCAGGCTCATGGGCAAGGTGGTGGCAAAGGCCGCCACGTCGCCGGCCGAGGCAATGGCCGGCGGCACCACGTCGCTGAGCATGGGAATCTGCCCAGACGGCGGCGGCTGCTTGCGAAACGAGGCCGGAGCGGGGTTGCCGCCCGCAGGCAGCGCCATGGGAATGGTGGTTGCATCGGCCGCCTGCTTGCCCCGCCACCATTGCTGGGACATCTGGGCCTCGATCTCGTCGATCTTCTTGAGCGTGACGGCGCGTTCACCGGAGGATTTGGAGCTCAGCAGGCTGCTGAGAAATTGCGAGCCCTGCGCGGCGGGGCCGGGCACACCGACCGGTGCGCTGCCCGGCCTGGAGGCCTGTTGCAGCTCGGCCTGGCGCAGGCGGCGCAGCTGGTCGAACTCGCGCTTGCGCACGAAATCGTTGCGGCGCTTGCGCTCGATCATTTCCTTGAGCGCCTGCTTGCTGTACTGGCTTTCCTGCTCCCCGTCCAGGCCGTCGAGGTCGGACCAATTGACCGTAGGGTGGCGCACAAAGCGCACCACCTTGGACAACAACCCCCCCGATTTGCTGCTCTCTTCTTTTGCCATGGCGAGTCAGATTAGCACCGACGGCCTGCAGGCCGTTGCTGCAACTCAATCCCCATACATCTTCTGCTTGAGCTCACGGCGCTGCTGGGCTTCCAGCGACAGCGTGGCCGTGGGGCGGGCCAGCAGGCGGCCCACGCCGATGGGCTCGCCGGTCTCGTCGCAGTAGCCGTAGTCGCCTGCGTCGATGCGTGCAATGGATTGCTCGATCTTCTTGAGCAGCTTGCGTTCGCGGTCGCGCGTGCGCAGTTCCAGCGCATGCTCTTCCTCGATGGTGGCGCGGTCGGCCGGATCGGGAACCACCACGGTGTCCTCGCGCAGGTTTTCTGCCGTCTCACCCGCGTTGGTGTGCATGTCGTGCTTGAGAGTGAGCAGCTTGAGGCGGAAGAACGCCATCTGCTTCTCATTCATGTATTCGTCATCCGACATGGCCAGCACTTCGGCATCCGTCAGTTCTTCCACCGACTTGGTCTTCCAGGCATTGGCCAGCTTGGGGTCTCGTTTCGTCGATCCCGACGAAGGCGTTTGCGTAGTGGTAGGCATAGTGTTGGTTTCGCTAACTTAGTCCGCGCCGAGGGCTTCGGACGGGGCCATGGATGGTACTGTCAATCGGGGCGCCCGGGTCGAATGCCGTGTAGGACAGCCGATCGCCGCAGTTGCGGAACCTGCCGGCTTCCCCGTGCGGCGGGGTGCGGCAATCCAGGCCGTGCGGCGGCCGTGCGTGCAAAGAGCCCTTTTGCGGTCAGCAAGGGACACCAGGTCGGCAACGCCGACCGCAGTGCGGACCGCGGCCTTCTGGCTTGCAGCCGGGGCCGGTGCGGCCACTGACGGCTTCTTGCTGGATTCGGCGCTCACTTGCTGTCTCCTCACGGTATGGGCGACCCCTGCGGGGCAGTCCATTGGGCTTGGGGGCTCTCTTCAGGGGCGCGATTGTATCGATGCTCTACAGGAGCGCAAGCCGTTGCACATACCCCACAGGAATGCACAGGGGCCGCCCACGCATGCGGGCGGCCCCTGTGTCATTCAGATGTCAGCAAAAAGCCATCCGATTGCCCACAAAGGTTCACAAAAAACTCAGACCAGGCACTGCTCCAGGCCCTGCAGGAAGATGTCCTGGGGCAGGTCGATGCCAATGAAGACCATCTTGCTCTGGCGCTTTTCGCCCTCGGCCCACTGCGGTCCCAGGTCGCTGCCCATGAGCTGGTGCACGCCCTGGAAAATGACCTTGCGCTCCGTGCCCTGCATGTTCAGCACGCCCTTGTAGCGCAGCATGCGCGGGCCGTAGATGTTGACGATGGCGCCCAGGAAGTCCTCCAGGCGGGCAGGGTCAAAGGCACGGTCGGCACGGTAGACGAAGCTCTTGACGTCGTCATCGTGGTGATGGTGGTGCGGATGCTTGCAGTGCTCGCCGTGCTCGTGGTCATGGGCGTGGGCGTGGTCGTGCCCGCAGTTCTCGTCGTGCTCATGGCCATGGTCGTGGCCGCAGTGCTCGTCATGCTCATGCTTGTGGCCATGGTCATGTCCGTGGTCGTGGTCGTGGTCGTCTTCCTTGAGGAAGTCGGGATCGATGTCCAGCTTGGCATTGAGGTTGAAGCCGCGCAGGTCGAAGACTTCGTTCAGGGGCACTTCGCCGAAATGCACGGCGCGGATGGGCGCGCGCGGGTTCATGTGCTTGAGGCGGTGGATGAGCGCGTTCTTCTCGTCCTCGCTGACCAGGTCGGTCTTGGACAGGAACAGCTGGTCGGCAAAGCCGACCTGGCGGCGCGCCTCCTGGCGATCATCCAGCTGCTGGTTGGCGTGCTTGGCATCGACCAGGGTGAGAATGGAATCGATCAGATAGGTCTCGGCGATCTCGTCGTCCATGAAGAAGGTCTGGGCGACGGGGCCGGGATCGGCCAGGCCCGTGGTCTCGATCACGATGCGGTCGAACTCCACCAGGCCCTTGCGGCGCTTGGCGGCCAGCAGCTGCAGGGTTTCGCGCAGGTCTTCGCGGATGGTGCAGCAGATGCAGCCGTTGCTCATCTGCAGGATCTGCTCCTTGGACTCCGTCCTGAGGATGTCGGTGTCGATGTTCTCTTCGCCGAACTCGTTCTCGATCACGGCGATCTTCATGCCGTGGGACTCGCTGAGCACGCGCTTGAGCAGCGTGGTCTTGCCCGAGCCCAGGAAGCCGGTGAGGATGGTGACGGGAATCAGTGCCATGGGATTGCTTTCAGAAAATTCAGCAAAGGGAAGCGGCAAGGCCCGTCCACCATGGACGGGCCTTGTCGAAAAGACGTTCCGAATAAGTTTAGCGAGCCTGTCAAGTGCCGTTTTGCCAGAGGGCTTGGCCTTTTTTATCGGAGGCCGCCCTTTTCATCGCTATCGCCATTGCCATCGCCACTGTCGCTGCCGTCCCCACTGTGGCGCCGCGCGCGCGGATGGGCGCTCTCGTAGGCCTGGGCCAGATGCTGGAAATCCAGGCGCGTGTAGATCTGCGTGGTCGAGATGCTGGCGTGGCCCAGCAATTCCTGCACGGCGCGCAGGTCGCCGCTGGACTGCAGCATGTGGCTGGCAAACGAATGCCGCAGCACATGGGGATGGACACCGGCCGACAGGCCGGCCTGCTGGCCGCGCTGGCGCAGCCGCGCCCAGACCGACTGCGCACCCAGGCGTTCGCCGCGCCGGCCAATGAACAGCGCCGGCTCCTGCCGCGCCGCCTGGGCCGCCGCGCCAGCCAGGCCCGTCTCCCGCAAGGCCAGCCAGCGCTGCAGCGCCTGCAGCGCGGCGGCGCCCACGGGCACGGTGCGCCGCTTGCCGCCCTTGCCCTGCACGTGGGCGTCGGCGGCCTGCAAATCTATCCAGCCACGGCCCTGGCGTTGCGTGTTCTGGCCGGGCGCCACGTCCAGGCCCACCAGCTCGCCCACGCGCAGGCCGCAGCTGTAGAGGAGTTCGGTGATGGCGGCGTCACGTGCCTCGATCCAGGGGTCGGCGTCGGCGTTGCTGAAGGCGGCCAGCTGCACCGCGTCATCCACGCCCAATGCCTTGGGCAGGGGTTTGGGGGCCTTGGGACCGCGCACGCCCTCGACGGGATTGAAGGGCACCAGCGATTGCTGGGCTGCCCAGCGGAAGAAGCTGCGCCAGCCCGACAGGATGAGCGCAATGCCGCGCGGACTGCGGCCCCGGGAATGCATCTGGGCCACGAAGCGGCGGATATGGGCGGGCTGCAGCGCCAGCAGCTCCTGGCCGGCGTCGCGGGCCATGGTGCAAAGCCGGGCCATGTCCAGCGCATAGAGTGCGCAGGTGCGGTCGGCCAGGCGCTTTTGCACGCGCACATGCTCCAGATAGGCATGGACGGCGGCGGGGAGCGTCGCCAGGTTTTCCGCCGCCAGGTTCTCTGCCGCCAGATCCTCTGCCGGAATGTCGCCTTCCGGGAGCCCGTCCCTGTCCGATGCTCCCGGCATGGGCTTTCAGCCGGTCAGCCGCGCGCCAGGGTCAGCGGCACGGGCCGCATGCGCGACAGGGCCGCGCTGGCCAGGGCCGAGATGCGCGAGAGGAATTCCGTGCCCATGGTGGCCTCGAAGCGCAGCGGATCGGGAGACCCCAGGACCAGCATGCCGAAGGCATTGGCCGGGTTGATGCTGTCGCCGTCATGCAGCGTGAGCAGGGCCAGGGACTGGGCCGCATCGGGATCGACCAGCCAGCCGCCGGGCTCGAAGCCCATGTTGGGGCCGCAAAACGGCATGGTCAGCGATGCCGCGAAGGACTTGGCGTCCTCGCTGACGCCCATGGTGTAGATGCTGCTGGTCTGGGCGCCGGAGACGTTCCACAGGCGCAGGGCCACCTGGGGCACCTCGAAGACATGCTGCAGACTGGCCGTGAGCGCGTGGGGCAGCTCGCGCAGGTCCTGGACCTTGGCCAGTGCGCAGCTCCAGGCATGCAGCTTGTCGCCGATGGAGGCGTTCTCGCTGCTGTGGCGCATCATGTCCATGATGCGGTGCTCCAGGCCCTTGATCTTCTCGCGCAGCATCTCGGCCTGGCGTTCCTGCAGGCTGACGGTACGCGGGCTGTGGCTGCTGACCAGCTGCACACGCGCGAGCATCTCGGCGTGGCGCTCGAAGAATTCCGGATGGTTCAGCAGGTAGTCGGCAATCGTCTCTTCGGTGACGGCGATATCGGTAGTGCTGTTCATGGCTGGTCGGGAACCTCGATCTGTCCTTCAAAAACAAACTCTGCGGGGCCGGTCATGCGCACTGCGCCGCCGTCCCACTCGATGGTCAGCCGGCCGCCGCGGGTGTGCACATCGACGCGCGCGTCGAGCAGCCCCCAGCGAATGCCGGCCACCACGGCCGCGCAGGCGCCCGTGCCGCAGGCCAGCGTCTCGCCGGCACCGCGCTCGTAAACACGCAGCCGGATCTGGCCGCGATCGACGATCTGCATGAATCCCGCATTGACGCGCTGGGGAAAGCGCGCATGGCGCTCGATCAGCGGGCCCCAGGTGGCCACGGGGGCGTGGTCCACATCGTCCACCAGTTGCACCGCATGCGGGTTGCCCATGGAAACGGGGGCGATCCAGACCGTGGCCTCGTCGCCCAGCTGCAGAGGCCATTGCTGCGCCGCACCCAGCGGGCGGGGCACAAGGTCTGCACTATTGAAGGGCACCAGGGAGGGCTCCAGCACGGGCTGGCCCATGTCCACGGTGACGCGGCCATCGGCATGCAGCTCGGGAGCGATGAGGCCGGCCAGCGTCTGCACGCGGATGACGGACTTGCCGGTCAGGCCCTTGTCGTGCACATAGCGCGCAAAGCAGCGCGCGCCATTGCCGCACTGCTCGACCTCGCCGCCGTCGGCGTTGTGGATCACATATTCGAAATCGATGCCTTCGGCGGGCGAGGGCCGCACCGTGAGGATCTGGTCGGCGCCCACGCCGAATTGGCGATGGGCGAGGAAGCGGTACTGGGCTGCGCTCAGGCCCAGCGGGCCGGCGGTTTCGTCGAGGACCACGAAATCGTTGCCAGCGCCCTGCATCTTGGTAAAGCGGATCTGCATCCGGCGATTATCCCCTGCACGGCAGCCTCATGGCGCAATCCGGGGCCATGCCCCGCAGCAGTACTTGCGTCTCTTGCGCAACAGCGGCGGGCGGGCCAATCCGCATAATGCCCCCATGACCCGCCCCAGCCAGCTCCTGCACCCCCAGCGCCAGCCTGTAGACACGCTCAAGGCCTCCACCGTCCTGCTGCTGCGCGACCGCGCCGATGGCCAGGGGCTGGAGGTGCTGATGACGCGGCGCTCGCCCAAGGCCAGCTTCGTGCCCAGCGCCTATGTCTTCCCGGGCGGCGGCATCGAGGCCCAGGACGCGGCCGAGGCCGCCCATGCCCGCGCCAGCACCCGCCCGGCCCAGGCTGGCGACGGACTGCGCATCACCCAGGCCATCGCCGGCCTGCGCGAGACCTTCGAGGAGCTCGGCATTTTGCTGGCCCATGACGCCCAGGGCCGGCCGGTATCTGCCGCCGAACTGGCCACGCTGGACCGCAAGGCGCCGCTGGTGCCCCAGTGCGAGGCACGCGGCCTGCGCCTGGCCGTGGATGCGCTGTGGTACCTGGCCCACTGGACGGCCGACCGCGACCAGCCCCGGCGCTTCGATGTGCCCTTCTTCGTGGCGCGCATGCCCGAGGATCAGGAACCCGACGCCGACGGGTCGGAACAGTTCGAGCCCATCTGGGTGCGCCCGCAGGAAGCGCTGGAGCGCCACCGCGCGGGCAGCTTCCCCATGATCTTCCCCACCATCCGCACGCTGGACCGGCTCAGCCGCTTCACGGGCACCGCAGCCGTGTTCGCCGCCCTGCAAGGCGAGCAGCCGCTGTGGCAGTGCTGCCCGCGCACCGGCTTTCTCAATGGCAAGGAAGCCCGCCACATGGAGGACGAGGCCCCCTTCGGCGAGCTGGAAATGGTCTGCCCGGACGGCCAGATCCTGCACACGCTGGACTGGCAGAGCGAGCGCGCCGTGCCACTGCGCAAGAACCTGCTGCGCCTGACGGCACCCAACCCCGGCGTGATGACCGGCCCCGGCACCAACAGCTATCTGGTGGGCGATGCCGCCACGGGCTACGCCGCCATCGACCCCGGCCCGGCCGATGCCGCCCATGTGCAGCGCCTGTTCGATGCGGCGGGCGGCGACATACGCCACATCCTGTGCACGCATTCCCATGCCGACCACTCGCCGGGCGCCGCGCTGCTGCAGGCGCTGGCCGTGCAGGCCGGCAGGCCCAGGCCCGCCATTGGCGGCCTGCCCTCGGCGCCCACGGCCCGGCCGGCCAGCCGCTTCACCCCCGACTACGCACTGACCGACGGCCAGCGCATCGTGCTGCAGGATGCGCAAACTGGCACCACCCACACCCTGCAGGCCGTGTTCACGCCCGGCCATGCGGCCAACCATGTGTGCTTTGTGCTGGAGGAAGACGCCCTGCTGTTCAGCGGCGACCACATCCTCAATGGCAGCACCACCATCATCGATCCGCCTGACGGCAACATGCGCGACTACATCGATTCGCTGGACAGGCTCGACGCGCTGTGCGCCGCGCACGATGTGCGCTTCATCCTGCCGGCCCATGGCTATGTGCTGGGCTTTGCGCGCCAGGCGATCGCCAAACTCAAGGCCCACCGGCTGGCGCGCGAGGCCAAGGTGCTGGCCGCCATGCAAAAACAGCCCGACGGCAGCGTGCAGGACTGGGTGCGGCTGGCCTATGACGACGCCCCGCCGCAGCTGTGGCCGATTGCCGAGCGCTCGCTGCTGGCGCATGTGGAGCGCATCCGTGCGCTGTGCGGGCGGCAATGACCGGCAATGACCGACGACGCGCGCGGGGCCTGGTATCTGGTTAAGCTGCGCGCATGTCTGAATCTGAAAGCGTTCGCCTGGCCAAGCGCCTGGCCGAACAGGAACAATGCTCGCGCCGCGAGGCCGAACTGCATATCACCGCCGGCAACGTCCAGGTGGACGGCAAGGTCGTGCAACTGCCCGAGACGCGCGTGCGCCCCGAGCAGCAGGTCACGCTGCGCAGCGGCGCCCAGCCCGAGGCCGTGCCGCCCGTCACCCTGCTGATGAACAAGCCTGCGGGCTACACCCAGGGCCGGCCCTATGGCCGGGTGCGCAGCGCCCACTCCCTGCTGGGCGAAGCCAGCATGGCCCAGGTGGACACGCCCATGCCGCTGCTGGTGCTGGCCCAGCACTTCAAGAACCTGGAATCCTTCCTGCCCCTGCCGCTGCCGGCCAGCGGCCTCATCGTCTACACCCAGGACAAGCGCGTGGCGCGCAAGCTGGGCGAGGAAGGCATGTGGCTGGAGCAGGAATGCATCGTCGGCGTCGAGGGCCAGATCCACGAGGACGGACTGGAGCTGATGAAGGCCGGCCTGCCGATCGGCAAGCGCCAGCTGCCGCCCTGCCGCGTGAGCTGGCAGAACGAGAACCACCTGCGCTTTGCGCTCAAGGGCATCGCCCCCGACGAGATCGACGCCATGTGCACCGAAGTGGGCCTGCGCGTGGTCAGCCTGCGCCGCCTGCGCATTGGCCGCCTCTCTCTGGCCAAGGTGCCCGAGGGCCAGTGGCGCTACCTGATGCCCTGGGAGCGGTTCTAGGCCGGCATTGCCGGGTGCGCGGCGGGCAGCACATTCGGCAAATGAGAATCATTTCATAGAATGCAGGATTCCTGTGCTGCCTTCGGGCCTCCCGCATGCCTGCGCCCGCCTCTTCCTCTTCTTCCCTGCTGAGCACCTTCCAGGACAGCTACCACGAGCTGGTGCGCTTCGTTGCGCGCCGCGCCGGCCCGCAGGCCGCGCGTGACCTGGTGCATGACGCCTGGATACGCCTGGCCGAACGCCAGCGCGGCGAAAGCGATGCGCCCGCCGCGCCGGACAGTCCGCCAGGCGCCAGCCGCGCCTATCTCTACGCGGTGATGGAGAACATCGCCATCGACCACCTGCGCCATGGCCAGCGCACGGCCGAGCGCTTTGACACCAGCGCGAGGGAAGGCGAGCCGCCCTCCCCCCTCAGCCCCGATGTGGCCGACACCCATTCCTACCGCCAGGCCCTGGCCGGGGTCGAAGGCGCCCTGGCGCAGCTGCCGGCGCGCTGCCGCGACATCTTCCTGGCCGACCGCATCGAGGGCGCCTCGCATGCCGAGCTGGCCGAGCGCCACGGCGTCTCGGTCAAAACCGTGGAACGCGAGGTCATGCGCGCCATGGACAGCGTGGAAGCCTCGCTGCGCCGCTGGCGCGGAGACACCGCCGCACCCGCACCACGCACGGGCCGCCGCCGCGCCCTGTCCACCCTGCTGGGGATGGCGGGCCTGGGTGTCGGCAGCCCGGCGATCTGGCTGGCCTGGCGCCAGTGGATGCCGCAGTACCAGGTGCGACTGGCCACGGCCACCGGCCGCCTGCTGAACCAGCCCCTGCCCGACGGCAGCAGCTTGACGCTGGACGCCGCCAGCCGTGCCGAGGTGGACTTCTACGCCACGCGCCGCCAGGTGCAGCTGCTGGCCGGCAGCGCCTTCTTCGACGTGGCGCGCGACACGGAACGGCCCTTCGTGGTCCAGGCGGCGGACGTACAGGTCACCGTGCTGGGCACGCGCTTCGAGGTGGCGCTGGAGGACGATGCGGTGCTGGTCGCCGTCGATGCGGGCCGCGTGCAGGTGCGCGACGGCAGCGGCGCCCGGCATGAACTGGGCGCAGGCCAGATGCTGCGCCTGGCGCCAGGTCAGACGGCCGCCGTGCAAACCGTTGCGGCAGTGGCCGCCTGGCGCGAAGGCTGGCTGGACTTCCAGAACACGCCGCTGGCCGAGGTCGCCCGGCGCCTGGAGCGCTACAGCCTGCAGCCACTGCGCGTGGAGCCCGACGCCGCCGCCCTGCCCGTGCTCGGGCGCGTGCGCATTGCGGCGGCCCAGGGCTGGCTGCGCATGCTCCCGCGCACCCTGCCGGTCAGCGTGCAGGAAGAGGTGCAGGAAAAGGAACAGGGCCCGGGAACCGGGCGCACCCTGGTCATCCGCCGCCGCAGCTGATGCGCTGATGCGCCCATAGCCCCGGAATGCACGGCGCATGCGCACCAGGCGTGAGGGAATGTCTGCGCCCGTTCGTATAGGCATGAGGACCCGGGAACGCGACGCATTCGCAGCCCGGGAATCGCCATTGCCCAGATCCGCCACGGGACCTTCCATGTCTTCCTTCCCCTCCAAGCCTTCCCGCCTTGTCTGCAGCCTTGCCCGCCACCATGCCGTTGCCGCGGGCATCGCGCTGCTGGCCCTGCAGCTGTCTCCAGCCGCGCTGGCCCAGGCGGCACCGGCCCCGGCCACGGCCGCCAGCACCGACTTCCACATTCCCGCCCAGCCGCTGGACCAGGCGCTGGCCCAACTGGCCCGCCAGGCTGGCCTGCAGCTGCTGGCCGCGCCCGAACTGGTGCAGGGCCGCCGTGCGCCCGCCGTGGAAGGGCGCCTGAGCACCGCCGCCGCCGTGGCCCGGCTGCTGCGCGGCAGCGGGCTGGAAGGCCATGTGAGCCAGGGCACGCTGGTGGTGGAAAAGCCCGCCGGCACCGTGGCCCTGCCCGAAGTCACGGTCTCCGCCGTGGGCGAGACCACGACCACCGAGGGCTCGGGCTCCTACACCACGGGGCTGATGAGCACATCGACCAAGCTGCCGCTGTCCATCCGCGAGACGCCCCAGTCCCTCACCGTGGTCACGCGCCAGAAGATGGACGACCAGGGCATGCTGTCCATCGACGACGTGGCCAACAGCGCCACCGGCATCACCATCAACCGCTGGAGCGACGACCGGGCGCGCTATTTCTCGCGCGGGTTCGTGATCGGTTCCTTCCTGCAGGACGGCGTACCCGTCTCGTATGAAACCGACACCTCCACCTACGACACCATGGCCATGTACGACCACGTGGAAGTGGTGCGCGGCCCCACGGGGCTGATGACGGGCGTGGGCGACCCTTCGGGCACCATCAACTTCGTGCGCAAGCGCGCGCCGCGCACCACCCAGCGCTCGGTCACCCTGCGCGGCGGCAGCTGGAACCAGGCCGTGGGCGAGGTCGATGTGGGCGGCGCCCTCAACGAGGACGGCTCGGCGCGCGGGCGTGTGGTGGCCTCGGCCCAGTCGCGCGACCACTTCATCGATGGCTATAGCAGCCGCCGCCAGCTGCTGTACGGCACCGCCGAGTTCGACCTGGGGCGCGACACCACGCTGAGCGTGGGCGGCTCCTATGTGAACGAGGACAACCCCGGCTCGCAATGGATGGGCGTGCCCATGGGCTTCGATGGCTCCTTCCTCGACATTGCGCGATCCAGGCGTTTCTCGCCCTCCTGGAGCAAATGGGACAAGAAGGAGGTCAGCCTGTTCGCCGACCTGGAGCACCGCTTCGACAACGGCTGGAAGGCCAGGCTGGCCGCGCGCGCCCTGCAGGCCCAGTCCGCGCTGGACGGCGCCTACCTGGTCTCGGGCGGCCTGGACGACCAGGGCCGCACGCGCTACGACGTGGCCGGCGGCCTCTACGACTACGACAAGCGCCAGCTCAGCCTCGATGCCTCGGCCCAGGGCCCCGTGCGCCTGTTCGGCCGCGAGCATGACCTGGCCTTCGGCGTCAGCCGACGCACCATCCGCTGGAGCGACCAGGGCTACAGCTACCTGTCGCCCACGGGGGAATGGCTGATCGCCAATGGCGTCGATCCCTATACCTGGAACCCCGACTCGCTGGACCGCTCCGGCCTGCTGGCCGAAGACCTGTGGACGCGCCGCCAGAAGACCACGCTGACCTCGGCCTACGCCACGGGCCGCTTCCTGCTGGCCGAGCCACTGAACCTGATCGCCGGCGCGCGCCTGGACTGGTACGACTTCACCAACGTCCAGCGCCAGGGCAGCTGGAGCCGGGAGCGCCAATTCAGCGAGAAAGCCCATGCCACGCCCTATGCGGCGCTGACCTATGACATCAGCAAGACCTACTCGGCCTATGCCAGCTACACCAGCATCTTCCGGCCGCAGGATTTTCTGGATGTCTCGGGCAGCATGCTGGCGCCGGTGGAGGGCCGCAACTTCGAGCTGGGCCTCAAGGGCAGCTACCTGGACGAGCGCGTGAACCTGGCCGTTGCCGTGTTCAACACCACGCAGGACAACCTGCCCCAGGCCATCGCGGACATCAACTCCTGCACGGTGAAGACCAATTGCTACCGCTCGGTGGGCAAGGTCAGGAGCAAGGGGCTGGACGTGGACATCAGCGGCGAGATCCTGCCGCGCCTGAACGCCGGTCTCGGCTATACCTTCACCCAGGCCGAGATCGCCAGCGACAGCACCGACGGCGCCAAGGGCGCGCCCTATGCCAGCTACACGCCGCGCCACCAGCTCAAGCTGTCGGCCATGTACCACCTGGGCGGCGAGCTGGGCGCATGGCGCGTGGGCGGCGGCCTGCGCTACCAGAGCCGCACCACGTCCCAGTCGCTGACCAGCGCCGAAGGCTATGCAATCCGCCAGTCCGCCTATGCCGTGGCCGACCTGGTCATCGGCTATCGGGTGAACCGGCAGCTGGACCTGCAGATGAACATCAGCAACCTGTTCGACCGCCGCTATTTCGAGACCCTGGGCACGAACAACGGCGGCAACTATTTCGGCGTGCCGCGCAGGCTGCTGCTGACGGCCAAATACCAGTTCTGAACCGCCCATGAAAATGCCCCGCCGGTGGCGGGGCATGAAAGAAAGTGTGAAGCGCGCCGATAAGCCGGATTCTGTGCACGCGGTTGCCCGCATGTGACCGCCATTAATCTGGGCCGGGCGTCGCCGCCCGGCTCGGTGCTACCTACCCGCACACTCCGGGGGCCCCGTCAACGTGTGCCTACTTGGTATTGCTGCGCGTAGAGATTGCCCGTTTCACCCGGGGACGCGTTCCGCGTCCCCGGGTGGCTATGGGGCCCAGGCTTTCGCCTGGGCGTCTGGCTTGCGCCATCCGTCGCCAGCTTGCGCTGGCACCCCATAGAACACCAAGTTGGCGGCACATGTCCCCGACTCGTCTCTGTTGCTCTGATCCTCACCTCACGGTGGACAGCCGTTAGCTGCTACGCTGCCCTGTGCAGTCCGGACGTTCCTCCAGTGCCGTGTTTCCACGATTGCACCAGCGGCGGTCTGGCGTGCTTCACGGGCGGCATTATCTCGCGGCTTGGGCCGGGCTGCAGGCAGATGGCGCAACAGCCTCACGGCGGCATGCAGAACTCGCGGCGGAATTGTTCGGGTGAGGTGCCGGCCTCGCGCTGGAACATGGCAATGAAGGCCGAGGGCGTGCTGTAGCCCAGGTCATAGGCGATCTGCTGCACGCTCAGGCCGGCCTCCAGCGCGTCGATGGCCAGCAGGTAGCGCATGCGCTGGCGCCATTCGCCCAGGCCCATGCCCAGCTCGCGCTGGCAGTGGCGCGCCAGGGTGCGCTCGGTCATGTGCACGCTGGCGGCCCATTGGGCCAGGCTGCGGTGTTCCTCGGGCGCAGCGCGCATGCGGGTCAGCACTTCGACCAGGGCCGGGTGTTCGGCGGCCGGCAGATAGCCGGGCTCCACGGGGACGGCCCGCAACTGGTCGTAGAGCACACGGGCCAGGCGCAGGTCGGCATCCGTGGCGGGAATGTGCACGTCGCGCACGGCAAAGTCGGCCAGGATGGCCTTGACGATGGCGCCGATGCGCATGGAGCACGGCTGCGCCGGCAGCTCCCTGCACAGCGCAGGCGCCAGGTAGACCGAGCGGTAGACCACGGCGTGCGCCACGTGGCAGCTGTGCACCACGCCGGGCGGCACCCAGACGCCGTACTGCGGCGGCGAGACCCAGCGCTGGCCTGCCGTGTCCATGCACATGCTGCCGTGGGGCGTGTAGTTCAGGTGTCCCCAGCTGTGGCTGTGCGGCGGCACCTCGGTGTCGGCGCCGAATTCGTCGTAGCGGAAGTAGTACTCGCCCGGCACATCCTCGACGTTCTGGATGTGCATGGGCTTGCTGGGACGGGGCATGGCGGATGGTCCGGGTTGCGCTATCGATTGTCCTAAACCAGGGATGCACTCCAAGTCGGACAGAACGATCATAGGATCAGTCTTAGGAGTCTTCCAATGGGGTCTTACCTTTTCCCTTTGATCGCCGTGCTCATCTGGTCGGTCAATACCGTGGTCAGCAAGATGGCGGCCGACAGCATCGGCGCGGCCGAAATCGGTTTCTACCGCTGGCTGGTGGCGGCCGTGCTGTTCACGCCGTTCCTGCTGCCGTCCATCTGGCGCCAGCGCGCCGACATCCGGCCGCTGCTGCCGCGCCTCATCGTGCTGGGGATGCTGGGCATGGTGATCTACCAGAGCCTGGCCTATTACGCGGCCCATATGACATCGGCCACGCACATGGGCCTGATCGGCTCGCTCACGCCCATGATGGTGCTGGGCCTGTCCACCGCCATGCTGGGCCAGGCGTTGAGCCGGGGCGCCGTGCTGGGCTGCGTGCTGGCGATTGCGGGCGTGGCCCTGGTGGTGTCTTCGGGGCAGCCTGCCACCTTGCTCACCCAGGGCCTCAATGGCGGCGATGCGCTGATGTTCGTGGCCATGCTGGCCTATGCGGTCTACAACATCCTGCTCAAGCGCTGGCCCATGCCGCGCCTGGCCACGGTGCAACTGCTGTACCTGCAGATCCTGGTGGCCGTGATCGCGCAGCTGCCGCTGTTCCTGATGGCGCCGCGCACGGGGCTGAACGCGACCAACCTGCCGCTGGTGGGCTTTGCGGGCATCATGGCTTCCATCGCCGCGCCGCTGCTGTGGATGATGTCGGTGGCGCGCATCGGCCCGGGCCGCTCCAGCATGTTCTTCAACTTGGTACCCATCTTCACGGCCGTGATCGCCTTCATGGCATTGGGTGAGCCCCTGGCGGCCTACCACGCCGTGGGCGGCGTGCTGACCATTGGCGGCCTGCTGCTGGCCGAGCTGTGGAAGCAGCCTTTGCGCGCACCGCGTGCCGCCGCCACCGCCTGAAAAAATCAGGGTTTTCCCGAGCGCAAATGGTGCACGCATGCTGCATGCCGGTGCGGCGCCCGCACCAGCTCTGCCCATAAGAATTTGCATTCAGGCCTGCTCATAATTTCTTGTTGGACAGCCCTGTCCCGCCTTTCGATACTGCCGCCACAGGAACAGCTCCAGACGCCCGGCCGGTCTCTCTGCAGACCCGCCAGCGCCTGAAGCCCCTGAGACACACAGGCCCCGCCCCGGTCCGTGTGCCCGCTGCACCGTCGAAGACAGGAGACACCCCATGAGCAGTCCGGCATCCGCCGCACATTCCCCCGCCCACGGCGCCGGCCAGGCATCGCCGCCCGACATGGACGCCACCTACCGCAAGATCGCCTGGCGCCTGATTCCCTTTCTGGTGCTGCTCTTCATCCTGGCGTGGATAGACCGCGTCAACGTCGGCTTCGCCAAGCTGCAGATGCTGGACGACCTGCAGTTCAGCGAGGCCCTCTACGGCCTGGGTGCCGGCATCTTCTTCATCGGCTACTTTCTGTTCGAAGTGCCCAGCAACCTGCTGCTGGAGAAGATCGGCGCACGCAAGACGCTGGCGCGCATCACCATCCTGTGGGGCGCGGCCTCCATGGCCATGGCCTATGTGACCACGCCCACCATGTTCTACGTGCTGCGCTTCATCTTGGGCGTGGTGGAGGCCGGCTTCTTCCCCGGCGTGGTGCTGTACCTGACCTACTGGTTCCCGGCCCGCCACCGGGCGCGCGTCAACGGCCTGTTCATGACCTCGTTCGCCATTGCGGGCGCCGTGGGCGGCCCCATTGCGGGCGCCATCATGAACGGCATGCAGGGCGTGGGCCATCTGTCCAACTGGCAGTGGCTGTTCATCCTGGAAGGCATTCCTTCGGTGATCGCCGGCTTCTTCGTGCTGCTGTACCTGCCCGAGAAGCCCGCCAACGCCAAGTGGCTGAGCGCGTCCGAGCAGCGCGCCGTGACCGCCGCCGTGGAGGCAGAGAACCAGGGCGGCCACAAGCATGTGTCCTTCCTGGACGCCTGCCGCAACTACCGCGTCTGGCTGTGCGCTGCCGTGTATTTCTGCATCGTCAGCGGCAACGCCACCATTGCCTTCTGGTCGCCGTCCATCATCAAGGAGATCGGCATCCAGAACACGCTGCAGATCGGCCTGATCTCGGCCATTCCTTTCCTGGCCGGCACCCTGGCCATGGTCTGGAACGGCATGCATTCGGACAAGACCGGCGAGCGCCGCATGCACTGCGCCCTGTCCGCGCTGATCGCGGCGGCGGGCCTGATCCTCACGGGCCTGTTCCTGCACAACGCCGTGCTCGCCCTGTGCGCGCTGACGCTGGCCTCCATCGGCATCCTCGCGGCCTTTCCCGTGTTCTGGTCGATTCCTGCCGCCTTCCTGGCCGGCACGGCAGCGGCCGGCGGCATTGCGCTGATCAACTCCATCGGCAACCTGGCCGGCTTCGTGGCGCCCTACATGATCGGCGCGCTCAAGACCAGCACGGGGTCGCTGTCCTCGGGCCTGTACTTCGTGGCCGCGCTGGAATTCATGGCCGCCTTCCTGGTCGTGCTCTTCGTCAAGAAGCAGTGATGCCTGCGCGCCGCACCGCGCGCGCCACTGCCCCCTCCTCTTTCCCACCGGGGCCTGCGGCCCCGCCTTTTCCCTGGATCGCCTGCCATGCAACTGCAGTTCACCACCCCCGAGGGCCAGACCTTCGCCCCTGAATTCGACACCCTGATCGTCGCTGGCTGGGCCGGCCGCGACCGCGAGGCCATCGAGCACCACATCGAGGAGCTGGCCGCCATCGGCATCCCGCGCCCCAGCGCCGTGCCGCTGTACTACCGCATCTCCAGCAACCAGCTGAGCCAGCGCAGCGCGCTGCAGGTGCTGGGCCCGGACTCCTCGGGCGAGGTCGAGGTCTTCGTGTTCACGCACGAAGGCGAGATGTTCGTGAGCCTGGCCTCCGACCACACGGACCGCAAGTTGGAAGCCTACAGCGTGGCCTTTTCCAAGCAGGCTTGCGTCAAGCCCGTGGCCACCCAGGCCTGGCGCTTTGCCGACGTGGCCGGCCACTGGGATGAGCTGGTCGTGCGCTCGTGGATCGTGGAAGACAGCCGCGAGGTGCTCTACCAGGAAGGCACGCTGGCCAGCCTGCGCACGCCCCAGGACCTGATCGCAGGCTTCACGGGCGGCAAGGATCTGCTTCCCGCAGGCTGCGGCATGACCTGCGGCACGGTGGGCGCCATCGGTGGCATCCGCCCCTCGACGCAGTTCTCCATGGAGCTGTACGATCCCCGCAGCCAGCGTTCCATCCGCCACAGCTACCGCAGCGAACTGCTGGACGTCGTGGCCTGAGCCCCGACTCCGATCCGCCCACGCCCGCCTTCACCCACAGGACTTCCCACATGACCCAAGCCCTCCCCCTGCCCAGCCTGGAACTGGCATCACAGCGCCTGCATGGCGGCGAAACCACCTCGGTGCAGCTGACCGAGCAGGCCCTGGCCCGCACCATGTCGGGGGAAGGCCCCAAGGTGTTCACGCGCGTGTTCCAGGGCGCGGCCCTGGCCGAGGCCCGTGCCAGCGACGTGCTGCGTGCGGCCGGCCTGGCGCGCTCGCCCATCGAGGGCCTGCCGGTCTCGGTCAAGGACCTGTTCGACATCGCCGGCTTTCCCACGCTGGGCGGCTCGCGCCTGCTGGCCGACGCACCGCCCGCGCAGCGCACGGCCGAAGTGGTGCAGCGCCTGCGCCAGGCCGGCGCCGTCATCGTGGGCACGACCAACATGACCGAGTTTGCCTACTCGGGCCTGGGCATCAATCCGCACTACGGCACGCCGCGCAATCCCTGGCAGCGTGACGAGGACGGCGGCCGCATCCCGGGTGGCTCGTCCTCGGGCGCGGCCATCTCGGTCACCGACGGCATGGCCATGGCGGCCATCGGCTCGGACACGGGCGGCTCGGTGCGCATTCCTTCGGCGCTGTGCGGGCTCACGGGCTTCAAGCCCACGGCACGCCGCGTGAGCATGGAGGGCGTGCTGCCGCTGTCGGCCAACCTGGACTCCATCGGCCCGCTGGCCCCCAGCGTGCGCTGCTGCGCCACGCTGGACGCCATCCTCTCCGGCGAGCCGCTGGGCGAGCTGCATGCCGCGCCGCTGCAGGGCCTGCGCCTGCTGGCACCCACCAACGTGGTGCTGGACGGCATGGGCGCCACCGTGGCCGCCGCCTGGGAGCGCACGCTGACCCTGCTGTCGCAGGCGGGCGCCCACATCACCCATGCCGTGGTCGCGCCCTTCGGCGAGCTGGCCGACATCAACTCCAAGGGCGGCTTCACGGCCGCCGAGGCCTGGGCCTGGCACCGCCACCACATCGCCACGCGCCTGTCCGAGTACGACCCGCGCGTGGGCACGCGCATCCTGCGCGGCAAGGACATCAGCGCGGCCGACTACATCGACCTGCTGGCACGCCGCAGGCAGTGGATTGCCGCCGTGAGCGCCCAGATGGCCGACCATGACCTGATCGTCATGCCCACCGTGCCCGTGGTCGCCCCGAAGATCGCCGACCTCACGCAGAGCGACGAGGCCTACTTCGGCGCCAACGGCCTGATCCTGCGCAACCCCACGCTGATCAACTTCCTCGACGGCTGCGCCATCTCCCTGCCCTGCCAGCGCGCGGGCGAGGCGCCCGTGGGCCTGAGCCTGGCCGGCCTCGGCGGGCAGGACCGGCGACTGCTGTCCGTGGCCCTGGCCGTGGAGCAGCTGCTGGCTTCGGCGCAGGGCTGATCGACCAGGCGGCCTCGGGCCTAGCCGCCCAGGCCGCTGCCCGGCAGCCGCGCCACGGCCTGGCCGTGGTTCAGCGCAAAGGCGGCGGCGGTCTCCTCGGCCGCGCGCGCCACCACTTCGGTCAGCGGGTTCTGGTGGTCATTGCGAAAGCAGGCCACCAGCGGCAGCGAAGGGAACTCCCGGTCCACGCGCAGCAGGCGCAGGCGCTGCTCGGCCAGCTCGCGCTGGATGATGGCCGGCGGCACGGCGGCCACGCCCAGGCCGTCGCAGACCACGCGGATCATGGTCGCCACCGAGGCAATGCAGTTCAGGTGCACCGAGGCGCTGCTTTCGGTGGAGAACAGCTGCTCGATCACCGCATACGGCTCGGAGCCGCGCGCAAAGCACATGATGGGAAAGGCCGCCAGCTCGGCCAGGCTCAGGGTCTCGTCGCCAATGCCCAGCTTGGGGCTGCCCACCCAGGCCATGGGAAATTCACCCAGCGACAGATGGCCCACGCCGGCCGCCGTCACGGGCTTGGCCTGCAGCGACAGGTCCAGCTGGCCCTTCACCAATTGCTCGGACATGTGCAGCGTGGTGTCGCAGGCGATCTCCACCTGCAGGCGCGGATAGCGCTGCTGCAGCAGCGCCAGGAAATCGGGAAACCAGCTGTGCACGATGGACTCGATGGCGCCGATGCGGATCACGCCGGCATAGGCCTGCTTGTCCAGCATGTCCTCGCGCATCTCGCGCATGAGGCGCAGCATGCGCTCGGCATGGACCAGGGCCTTGGCGCCGTCGGCCGTCAGCGTGACCTCGCGCACGCCACGGTCGAACAGGCGCACGCCGAACTCCTGCTCCAGCGTGGCGATGCGGCTGGAGACGGCGGCCTGCGTGGTGTACAGCCGCTCGGCCGTCATGCGGAAATTGCGCAGCTCGGCCAGCAAGACAAAGGTTTCCAGGAACCGTAGATTCATGCGGCGATGTTAGCCGTCCAGGCCATATCGATATAGCCCATGCATAGAACAGCTGCGTGCACAATGAATGCTTGGTTTTCGCGCAGCGTCTGCGCACCACCCCCGACTGTCCAACCACCACCCCAAAATCGCGGAGGTCCGATGAGAGCTGACAACATCCTGCAAACGATTGGCAACACGCCCCATGTGCGCATCAACCGCCTGTTCGGCGCCGGTGCCAATGTGTGGATCAAGTCCGAGCGCGGCAACCCCGGCGGCTCCATCAAGGACCGCATCGCGCTGGCCATGGTCGAGGACGCCGAGAAGTCCGGCGCCCTGCAGCCCGGCGGCACCATCATCGAGCCCACCAGCGGCAACACCGGCGTGGGCCTGGCCCTGGTGGCCGCCGTCAAGGGCTACAAGCTGGTGCTGGTCATGCCCGAGAGCATGAGCATCGAGCGCCGCCGCCTGATGCTGGCCTACGGCGCCAGCTTCGACCTCACGCCCAAGGAAAAGGGCATGAAGGGCGCCATCGCCCGCGCCCAGGAACTGGCCAGCCAGACGCCCGGCGCCTGGATTCCCCAGCAGTTCGAGAACCCCGCCAACATCGACGTGCATGTGCGCACCACGGCCCAGGAAATCCTGGCCGACTTCCCCGAAGGCCTGGATGTGCTGATCACCGGCGTGGGCACGGGCGGCCACCTGACCGGCGTGGCCAAGGTGCTCAAGGCCAGGTTCCCCCAGCTCAAGGTCTTTGCCGTGGAGCCTGCCGCCTCGCCCGTGATCTCGGGCGGCCAGCCCTCGCCCCACCCCATCCAGGGCATTGGCGCAGGCTTCGTGCCCAAGAACCTGGACACCAGCCTGCTGGACGGCGTGATCCAGGTCGAGGCCGAACCCGCGCGCGAGTACGCACGCCGCTCAGCCCGCGAGGAAGGCATCCTGGTCGGCATCTCCTCGGGCGCCACCCTGGCCGCCATTGCGCAAAAGCTGCCCGAGCTGCCCGCAGGCGCCAAGGTGCTGGGCTTCAACTACGACACGGGCGAGCGCTACCTGTCGGTGGAAGGCTTTCTGCCGGCCTGACCGGCGGCAAGCCCCGTCCGCTGCAGTGCACTGCAGCATGAAACACAAGGCCTCGCAAGAGGCCTTTTTTGTTGCCGCCAGCGGCATGCTGCATTCCCCATTCGCGCACAACGAAGCGGCCCCGGACGCGGACAATCTTCCCCACGGCGCCGTGTTCCCCCTGCACTGAAATCCGGGCGCGAACCCACGCGTAGGACAGTTGTGTGGAGATCTCTTACAAAACATGTTGCGCCCAAAGGTCATGCTGAACGCGCATCGGGCAAACCCGACTCTGGCCTACGATGGTCTGACCAAGGAGTAAAAAAATCTTGTTCGGTTTCTTTGAAAAACGCGTTCCGCCCTATCCCAGCGTCGAGCCCACGGTCCCTCCCAAGGGCTTTTTTGCCTTCATCTGGGCCTGCACGCAAGGCATGCGCGGCTGGATCGCGCTGCTGACCTGCACCTCGGCGCTGCTGGCCGTCTACGAGGCGGCGCTGTTCGCCCTCATGGGCCATGTGGTGGACTGGTTGTCCACGGTGTCGCCGGCCGGTTTCTGGGCAGAGCAGCGCGGCACGGTGTGGGGCATTGCCGCCGTCCTGCTGTCCAGCGTGCTGTTGCTGGCCTTTCACACGGCGGTGATGCACCAGGTGCTGGCCATCAACTTCCCGATGCGGCTGCGCTGGGTGTTCCACCGGCTGATGCTGGGCCAGAGCATGTCGTTCTATGCCGACGAGTTCGCGGGCCGCATCACCACCAAGATCATGCAGACCGCGCTTTCCGTGCGCGAAGTGGTGTTCATGGTGGTCGATGTGCTGGTGGGCGTGAGCGTCTACATGATCGGCATCCTGATCCTGGCGGCCAGCTTCGAGTGGCGGCTGATGATTCCGTTTGCGCTGTGGCTGGCCGCCTATATCGGCGCCTGCTGCTACTTCGTTCCGCGCCTGGGCAAGATCGGCAAGGAGCAGGCCGATGCACGCTCCATGATGACGGGCCGCGTGACCGATGCCTACACCAACATCGCCACCGTCAAGCTGTTCGCCCACACGCGCCGCGAGGCCGAGTACGCGCGCAACGCCATGGAGGCCTTCAAGTCCACGGGCTATGCGCAGATGCGGCTGGTCAGCCAGTTCGAGATCGTCAACCATCTGATGATCACGATGCTGCTGGTGGGCTCGGCGGGCACGGCGCTGTACCTGTGGTCGGCCGGACAGGCCAGCGCAGGCGTGGTGGCGGCCATCATCGCCATGGCGCTGCGCCTGATGGGCTATTCGCACTGGGTGATGTGGCAGATGACGGGCCTGTTCGAGAACGTGGGCACCATCCAGGATGGCATCCTCACGCTGACCAAGCCGCGCACCATCGTGGATGCGCCCGACGCCAGGCCGCTGCAGGTCACGCACGGCGCCATCGCCTTCGAGGACCTGAGCTTTGCCTACAAGGACGGCGGCAAGCAGGTGATCGACCACCTGAACCTGCACATCCGCGCCGGCGAGCGCATCGGCCTGATCGGCCGCTCGGGCGCGGGCAAGTCCACGCTGGTGAACCTGCTGCTGCGCTTCCATGAAGCCCAGGGCGGGCGCATCACCATCGACGGCCAGGACATACGCACCGTCACGCAGGACAGCCTGCGCGGCGCGGTGGGCATGGTCACGCAGGACACCTCGCTGCTGCACCGCTCCATGCGCGACAACATCCTCTACGGCCGCCCCGACGCGACCGAGCAGGAGATGCTGGCCGCCGCGCAGAAGGCCGAGGCCTCGGACTTCATCGCCACGCTGACCGACCTCAAGGGCCGTGGCGGCTACGACGCCCAGGTGGGCGAGCGCGGCGTCAAGCTGTCGGGCGGCCAGCGCCAGCGCGTGGCGATTGCGCGCGTCATGCTCAAGGACGCGCCCATCCTGCTGCTGGACGAGGCCACCAGCGCGCTGGACAGCGAGGTCGAGGCGGCCATCCAGCAAAGCCTGGACAGCCTCATGCACGGCAAGACCGTGATCGCCATCGCCCACCGGCTCTCGACCATCGCGGCCATGGACCGCCTGATCGTGATGGACCAGGGCCACATCGTCGAGCAGGGCACGCACCAGCAACTGCTGGAGCTGGGCGGCATCTACGCCAAGCTGTGGTCGCACCAGAGCGGCGGCTTCCTCGCAGAGCAGGGCTCGGAAGCTGCCAACGCCAACGGCTAGACGCTCGCCAGATCCCGGTCCAGCTGCGTATGCAAGGTGTAGCGGCTGGCCGGGTGCAAGGTCACGCTGAGGTCCATCAACTCCCCATCGGTATCCAGATAGCGGCGCACGATCTTCAGCGCCGCTGACCCGGCCGGGGCCTGCAATTCCTCCGACAGCGCATCCGGAATGAGCGCTCCCACCACGGCCTGCCGCACCCGCGCGATGCGCAGGCCGTATTGCTGCTCCAGCAGGCTGCTGACCAGCAACTCGGGCGCGGCGCGCACGCGCTGGGCCAGTTCCTGCGTGTCAAAGCGCTGCGCATCCACATAGACCACGGTCCAGGCAATGGGCAGGTGCGGCGCGGCGCCGTCGCGGCGCAGGCTGCAGATGGCCAGCCAGCGGCTGCCGGCCGGGCAGTCCAGCTCGGCGGCCAGGTCCTGGTCCAGCACCACCTCCTCGATGCGCCGCACCTCGCGCACATGGGTGGCGCCGAACTGCACCAGGTCCTCCAGCGAGGTCAGCGCCTGGCGGTAGTGCGCATGGGGCTGCGCCGCCTCCACGCGCGTGCCCACCTTCTTGCGCCGCGATACCAGCCCCGACTGCTGCAACTCGGCAATCGCCGCGCGCACGGTGTGGCGGCTCACGCCATAGCGGTCGCACAGCTCCAGCTCGGTGGGCAGCAGGGCGCCCACGGCGTATTCACCCGAGGCAATGCGCTCGGACAGGTCGCGCGCCACCTGGGCATAGCGTGTCTCAGCCATGGGCGCAGGCCCTCACCCCAGGCAAACCCGGATGTTCGTAATGTACGTACATAAATAAAAATATCGATATGTCCGAACTTAATCGCAATTGCGCACCATGACCCCTCCGTCCTTCACCTCCAGCACCGCCATCGATTCGCTGCTGTTCCGCGACGCCTTCGGCACCCCGGCCATGCGCGCCATCTTCGCCGACAGCGCGCTGGTGTCGCGCTACATCGAGGTCGAGGTCGCGCTGGCGCGCGCCCAGGGCCGCTGCGGCGTGATTCCGGCCGAGGCCGCACACGAGATCGCGCAGCGCTGCAGCCTCGAAGCGCTGGACTTCGAGCTGCTGCGCAAGGAAACCGACATTGTCGGCTACCCCATCCTGCCGCTGGTGCACCAGTTGGTGAAACAGTGCGGCGACGCAGGCCGCTACATCCACTGGGGCGCCACCACCCAGGACATCATGGACACGGCCACCGTGCTGCAGGTGCGCGATGCGCTGGACCTGGTCGATGCCGACATCGCCGCGCTGCGCACCATCCTGGCCGACCTGGCAGAACGCCACCGCGACACGCCCATGGCCGGCCGCACGCACCTGCAGCACGCTTTGCCCATCACCTTCGGCTACAAGGCCGCCATCTGGCTGGCCATGTTCGACCGCCATGCCCAGCGCCTGAAGGAACTGCGCCCGCGCGTGCTGGTGGGCCAGTTCGCGGGGGCGGCAGGCACGCTGGCCTCGCTGAGCGGCCGGGGCCTGGAAGTGCAGCAATTGCTGATGGAAGAACTGGGCCTGGGCGTGCCCGCCACCACCTGGCATGTGGCGCGCGACGGCCTGGCCGAAGCCGTGAATTTCCTGGCCCTGGTCACCGCCTCGCTGGGCAAGATCGCCTACGACGTGATGCTGCTGTCCTCCACCGAGTTCGGCGAGGTGTTCGAGCCCTTCGTCACGGGGCGCGGCGCCAGCAGCACCATGCCGCAAAAGCGCAACGCCATCTCCAGCGAGCTGATGCTGGCCGCCTCCAAGGCCGTGCGCCAGCATGCGGGCCTGATGCTGGACGCCATGGTCCAGGACCTGGAGCGCGCCACCGGCCCCTGGCACGCCGAATGGGTGGCCCTGCCCGAGAGCTTCGTGCTCTCGGCTGGCGCCCTGCACCAGGCGCGCTTCATGCTGGGCGGCCTCATCGTCGATCCCGAACGCATGGCCCGCAACCTGGACATGACCGACGGCCTGATCGTGGCCGAGGCCGTGATGATGGGCCTGGCCCCGCACACGGGCCGCCAGCAGGCGCACGACATCGTCTATGCCGCCTGCCGCAGCGTCAACGCCGAGGGCGGCACGCTGGCCGATGCGCTGGCCCGCCTGCCCGAAGTCACGGCCCATTTCGACCGCGCGGCGCTGCAGCGCCTCACCGACCCGCGCAACTACCTGGGCGAGGCCCCGCAGATGGTGGACCGCGCCCTTGCGCTGTCGCGCGCCCATACAGCCAGCGGCCGCTGACACCCCGGCCCAGGACAGAACACAGCACTACAGGAGACAACACCATGCCTTTCCATCTTCCCCGCCTGCCACGCCTGGCCCTTGCCCTGGCCGCCACCACCTTCGCCCTGGCCGCGCACGCCCAGGGCGGCTACCCCGCCAAGCCGCTGACCTGGATCGTGCCCTTCGCGGCCGGCGGCCCCACGGACGCCATGGCGCGCGACATCGCCCAGCGCACCAGCACGCAACTTGGCCAGCAGATCATCATCGAGAACGTTCCAGGCGCGGGCGGCACCATCGGCGCGGCCAAGGCGGCGCGCTCGGCGCCCGACGGCTACAGCTTCCTGGTCGGCCACATGGGCTACATGGGCGCGGCGCCGTCGCTGTACAAGAAGCTGGCCTACGACCCGGTCAAGGACTTCGAGGCGGTGTTCCGCTTCCCCGACACGCCGCTGGTGCTGCTGGTGGGCAAGAACTCCCCGTACAAGACGGCAGAGGAGCTGGTGGCCTTCGGCAAGCAGAACCCGGGCCGGCTGAACTTCGGCAACGCGGGCGTGGGATCGACCTCGCACCTGGTGGCAGCGCTGTTCGCCAGCCGCGCGCAGATGGAGATCACCCAGGTGGCCTACAAGGGCGCGGCACCGGCCATGACCGATGTAATCTCGGGCCAGGTCGATGCCATGTTCGACCAGACCAACACCGCCCTGCCCCAGCTGGCCGGCGAGCGCATCCGCGCCATCGCGCTCACCTCGGACAAGCCCATGCCCCAGTTCCCGGGCGCGGCAGCGCTGGGCCAGAAGCTGCTGCCCGGCTTCGAGACCGCCACCTGGTACGGCATCTACGCGCCCAAGGGCACGCCGCGCGACGTGGTGCAAAAGGTCTACCAGGCCTACACCAAGGCGCTGGCCGACAAGGCCTGGACCGACAGGATGGCCGCCCAGGGCATACGCCTGCTGCCCGCAGATCAATACGCCCCCGAAGCCCTGGCCCGCCACACAGCCGCCGAGGTGGAGCGCTGGCGCAAGGTGGCGGCCGACGCGAAGATCTCGCTGGACTGAGCCCATGGACCAGACACGCACCCAGGCCCAGGCACAGACCCAAGCTCACACCCGCATCGAGCACGATGCCTTCGGCCCCGTCCACATCCCTGCCGACCGACTCTGGGGCGCGCAGACCCAGCGCGCGCTGGAGCTGTTCACCATTGGCGAGGAGCGCTTTCCGCAGGGCCTGTACCACGCATTCGGGCTGCAGAAGCTGGCGGCAGCGCGCGCCAACCGGCGCCTGGGCGTGCTGGACGACGAGCGCGGCGCGGCCATCGAGGCCGCGGCCACCGAACTGCGCGACGGCCTGCTGGACGCACATTTCCCGCTGACCATCTGGCAGACGGGCTCGGGCACGCAGACCAACATGAATGCCAACGAGGTCATCGCCAACCGCGCCAACCAGATGCTGGGCCAGCCCCCGGGCACGCGCAGCCCGGTCCATCCCAACGACCATGCCAATGCCTCGCAGTCGTCCAACGACAGCTTTCCCACGGTGATGCACCTGGCCACGGCGCTGGAGCTGCGCGACCACCTGCTGCCCGCCCTGGAACAGCTGCAGCAGCGCCTGCAGGAACGCGCCCTGGCCTTTGCCGGCGTGCTCAAGGTGGCGCGCACGCACCTGATGGACGCCGTGCCCATGACGCTGGGCCAGAGCTTCGAGACCTTCGCCCACCAGGTGGGCCACGGCATCCACCGGCTGCAGGCCACCCAGCCCCGGCTGTGGAGCCTGGCCCAGGGCGGCACGGCGGCCGGCACGGGGCTCAACGCGCCGGCCGGATTCGACCGGGTCTTCTGCGAGGAGATACAGGCGCTCACGGGCCTGGCGGTCACGCCCAACCCCTGCAAGTTCGAAGGCATGGCCGCGCACGATGCGCTCATCGAGGTCTCGGGCGCACTCAACGTGGTGGCCGGTTCGCTGGCCAAGATGGCCAATGACATCCGCCTGCTGGGCTCAGGCCCGCGCTGCGGCCTGGGGGAGCTGGTGTTTCCCGACGATGGGCTGAGCTCCTCCATCATGCCGGGCAAGCGCAACCCGACCGTGGCCGAGGTCGTGGTCCAGGCCGCCTACCAGGCCATGGGCCACCACCTCACCGTCACGCTGGCGGGCTCGGCCGGGCACTTCGAGCTCAACGTGGCCAAGCCCGTGCTGATCCACCACCTGCTGCGCGCCATGCGCGCGCTGGGCGACGCCAGCCGCGTGTTTGCCGAGAAGCTGGTGGCCGGCCTGCAGGCACACACCGAGCGGCTGGAGCAGCAGGTCAGCCACTCGCTGCTGCAGGCCACCGCGCTCAACCCGGTGCTGGGCTATGACGCCGTGGCACGCATCACGCGCGAGGCCATGGCGCGCGGCATTGCGCCGCGCGAGGCGGCCGTGGCGCTGGGGCTGATCACGGCGGCCGAGTACGACCGGCTGGTGGACCCGCGGGCCATGGCCGGGCTGCCGCCCGCGTAGCGGCCTCAATCCTCCAGGCCTATGTTCTGCACGATCTTCTTCTCGTCCTCGAACGCCTTCCTGGCGAACGCCGTGTACTCCTGGCTGCCGCGGAACTGCGTGCGCACGCCGTAGTTGCCGACGACCTGGCGGAAGGCCGGGTCGTCCATGGCGGCCTTGATGGCGGCTTCGAGCTTGCGCACGATCTCGGGCGGCAGGCCGCGCGGCCCGGCGATGCCCAGGGGCGAGGGCACATCGAAGGCATAACCGGCTTCGCGGAACGTGGGCACGTTGGCAAAGGCCTCGGGCCGCACCTCGGAGGCCGAGGCCAGGGCGCGCAGCTTGCCCGAGCTCAGGTACGGCAGCACCGTGTTGGCGTACACGCCGGACTTGATGTGGCCGGCCATCAGCGAGTTCAGCGCCTCGGCATCGCCCTTGAAGGGCGCATGCGTGAAGCGTGCGCCCGTGGCCTGCTCCAGCAGCGCCATCACCACGTGGTTGGCCGTGAACTTGCCCGGTGTGCCGTAATCCACGGCGCCCGGATTCTTCTTGGCGAACTCGACCAGATCCTGCACCGTCTTGAACGGCGAGTCCTGGGGCACGGCCAGCACGAAGTCATAGGTCATGTAGGTGGCGATGTAGCTGAGATCGCGCACCGGGTCGTACTGCACCTTCTGGATGTGGGGCTGGCGGAAGATGCTCACGGGCGCCAGCGTCAGGCGGTAGCCATCGGGCTTGGCCGTGCGCATCTCCATCACGCCCATGGACGCGCCTGCGCCGGGCTTGTTCTCGATCACCACGGTCTGCCCCAGCTGCTTGCCCATGCCCTGGGCCAGCGCACGCGCCACCACGTCGGTCACGCCGCCCGCGCCGTAGGGCACGACCAGGCTGATGGGGCGGCTGGGATAGCTGTCCTGCGCCCATGCTGCGCCCGTCATCAGGACCGATGCGCACATCCATGCGCCAAACACTCGTCTTTGCATTTCCATCTTCCTCAGAGGCTCACGACCATCGAACTTGCTGCTGTTCAATTTAGATGGATGCATGCCAACCATGGATTCGGGCAAGCCCGTAGCGTTGGGGATTGTGGGGAAAACGCGCAGCGTGGGTGCGGGACTGATGGCTCTATAGCAGGGGGTGGCGTGGTTGCTTGGTTTGCGGGGGGTGGT